>NZ_HF986221.1:2197-20178 GCF_000431435.1 Veillonella sp. CAG:933 | reverse complement strand
GGCTGCCGTAACAACAACCGCTACGGATAGCGATTCCATTGACACTGTAACAACTGCCACTACTTCGACCGTTCAAACTAAAGAGTTAACCGAAGCGGACAAAGAAAAGGCGCAATTAGTCGAATCGATGAACGAAAAAGCGGCTGCCCGTGCTGCCGAGGAAGATGCCAAAGGTTTTAAAGATGTAAAAAATCATTGGGCTGCCATACCAATCAACGTGATGCTTGAGGATGGTATCTTATCCGGCAACGGTCAAGGTGAATTCAAACCGGATGACGCTTTAAAAACTGCCGATGCTGCCGCTCTTTACAACAAGCTCATTGCGTATGACAAAGCACAGCAAGCTGCCAAAGCAGCCAAAAGCAGCCAAAACAAAAAGAACACTAAAAACACCACCACTGTTAAAGATGTGACCGGCGAGGAGTTGCTCGCACCGTTCAAAAATCAGGAAACGTTAACGCGTGAAGAGTTTGCTCAAACCGCCGCTGAATATTTAGCTTACAAAGACGAACTTACCGTGGCTTCCATTAAAAGCAAAACGAAAGCTAAAGAGTATAAACCAAATATCGTGGTAGCACCTGACGAAGTGAACTTCCCGGATGAAAAGAAAATCGACAGCGATTATAGATCCTCCGTTACCACTTTGGCCAGCCGCGGCATCATCGCTTCCGGCGGTGACGACAATTACTTCCGTCCAACTGAAGACATCACCCGTGCCGAAGCAGTTGCCATGTTATTCCGCATCGAAAAAGGTATGACCGTAGCCCCGGCAACAAGCACTAAAGCGAGCGATACCACTGCTAAGGCTACCAACAGTGCAACCGGCGACAAAACAGCCGCTACAACTACCAAAAATCCTACTACCGGTAATGTAACCGCTAAAAAGACCAGCGAATTAGAAGCGCAGTCTGATCTAGAAAATAAAGTTTTCAAAAAATTAAACAACCTCTACAAAACACCGGGCAATTTCCAGAACTACGGCGTAATGTATTGGCAAAATGATGTGCTACATGTAGCCTTCAAGAGCGATGACGATCTTGCTCAATTCGAAGACATTTTAGCTAAAAACGACAAAGATAAACCGGCCAACGAAACATTGGCTAATCGTGTTCATTTAGAAACAACCCAATACAGCCAGGCTGAATATGACCGTATTGAAAACAACTTCCGCACGTTCTACGCTCAAAAACAGCCGGCCGGCACTATCTTGGGTGCTTATCCAAGCGTAGCTCACAATCAGCTTATTGTCCGTGTCGATAAAGGTTTCGATTATATGAATGATTCCATCCGTAATGCGTTCGGCAACAAGGTTCACGTTTTCTTGGTTACCGACAATGCCGACTCCACTACTGATACTGCTAAGAATTAATTAAGGAGTCTTCAGCCATGTTTGCAACACCTTTCACGCGCCGAGATTATCTCTACCTGGCCGCCATCGGAATCTGGCTCTTATTCGCCTACGGGCTCTTCGCCTGGAACTTTCCCATAACCGACACGGTAGAATCCAATTATGCCTTAAGTGCCGTCAATATGCTGCAACATCAAAGCTATCTGTCTCCCATGATTTACGATCAGTACTGGTATGACAAACCGATTTTCACCTATTGGCTCTTAATGACATCCTTCAGCCTATTCGGCATATCGGATTTTGCGGCGCGCCTGCCGTTCATCCTTTGTGCCGCCCTGAACGGCATGTTTATGTATTATGGCATGCGCCTCATCGCTAAGCGTCGTGATTTAGCTTTATGGTGTGCCATTATGCTGGGCACTTCGTTAGAATTTTGGTATATCAGTCATGCTATTTTGACGGATGGTTATTTATTCCTATTTACCCAAGGAATTCTCTACTTTGCTTATTTAGGTCTGCGCGGCCGACATGTAACACGCCATATGATGCTGGCCTACGCCTCGGCGGGGCTTGCCGTTTTGACAAAAGGACCGGTCGGCCTCATCCTGCCCGGCCTTATCCTTATAGCCTATGTCGCTCTTTTCCAGCGTGATACACTCACGTGGCAGCGCTTGTTCCACCCATTGGGCCTGCTCGCCTTTGCGTTAGTCGCCTTGCCTTGGTACATCCTGATGTACAGCTACCACGGCATGGCCTTCATCGAAGAGTTCTTGGGCCTCCATAATGTAGTTCGTGCCACAATACCGGAACATCCGGAGCAAAACTGGTGGTTTATGTACTTTGTGCTTTGGCCCGTATCCTTATTGCCATGGACAGGCCTCACTATTTACGAACTCATCTATGGTGAACGCAATTCTTGGTTCAAATATCTCTTAACTTGGGGGCTCGGCGTATTTATTTTTTATAACCTCATGGCCACCAAGTATATTACCTACACATTCTTGTGTATCATTCCGTTTATCATCTTGACCGCGCAAGGCTATATTCGTTTAAAAGGCCATCTTTTGCGAAATATCCCGCCTCGCGAAGTTAAAGTTATCGCCATGGCACCGGACAGCGATTTCTGTTGGCTCCCGCAGCAAACAAAATCGTATAGCAAAAACCTGCTTGTCCTATTACCGGCCTTTCTCTTAGTGGCTATCGCCATCATCGGTGTTTGGCTTGGCAGCCGCACCCAACCGGATGTGGATTCGTCACAACTTAGCATCGCTTTAAGTATCGGGGCCGTGCTCTGTGTCTTGCCCCTTTTATATGCTCTTATCAGACCACATATCTGCCGAAGTATAAAAGCCGTCGCCATAAGTACCAGCATTCTCTATGTATTATTACTCTGTGCTTTACCGCCAATCGTAGATGATGCTTCTACTGAAAAACTGGCTGATACCTTAGCCTTACGGCCAACTACGCAGATGTACTACTATCGCGATTATCGCACATCCCTCGTGTATTACACGGGCCATTCGGTAACGCAAATCATACCGGACCCGGACGCGGAAACCATCTGGGATAAGGGCAAAAATGTAATGCCTGTATTGTCTGAAGCAGATACTGAAAAAGCCATTCAAGGTCAAAGGGATTACTTTATCTTTGTGCCGAAGAAATATAAAGATGATTTCTTAAAAACTTCACTTAGTCAGCATACGACTGAATTCTATCAGGTGGAAAATATTATAGTTTTCAAACCGAAAGCACAATAGTTACAAACGATTTACAAAACCCAATTTTGGAGGAGTACCATGTCTAAATTTTTTACCACAAAGTCCCTCGCCGTACTTTGTACCCTCGTGCTCACCGGCGCAGTGGCTCAGGCCGACACCGTAACGGTAACCGGCCCTGACGACGCCGTAAGTGACGATTATACCCCCGTTCGTGTTGTCAAAGAATCGACAGGCAACGAAACAACCTTTAGCCCTTTGGTGTTAAAATATTACACCACTAACAATACGGCTCAAGCCGTAGGTGAAGCCGCTAAAGCCGCCGTAACTGAAAAAAATGCCGTAACAGAAAAAAACGCCGAAACGACAGTGGCTGATAAAAGCGTCAAAACCATAGACGCGAAAACAGACGCTATTTCGGAAACGGCTAAAAAAGGCGCTGACACAGCTAACACCAAAAAAAGTGCCGAAAAAAACTCTTCAACCGACAACACCTTAGAGAACGGCACCTATAAGCCTTTTACCTTTAGCATCGCCACAAACTCCTCCCGTGTTTTTGAAGACGCTCGCAAATATACTTTTGTAGACATTCCTGCCGATTACTGGGCTGCCAAAGCCATTGCGGTTATGACAAACCAACAATTAATTTCCGGCTACAGCGACAATACCTTCCGTCCGGAAAAACCGATTAGTCGCGAAGAAGTGGCCTCACTTTTTAGCAACTTAATTTCCGGTGAGTCGTCCGTCATGCTGTCCAGCTCCTTCAAAGACATTACCTCCGACCGTTGGTCGGCCAATGCCATTGAACGGGTGGCTCAACTGAATATTATCAGCGGTTATGGTGATAACACCTATCGCCCGGAACAATTCATGTCCCGTCAAGAATTCGCCGTAGTAGCAGATAATTACATTCACTATCTGGGCTACAACACCGATGACCAAGCCGCCATGGAGGCTGTTCATTATACTGACCAGAAGTTCATCGCCCCTTGGGCTCAATCGGCCGTACGGGAACTGGCTGCTTTAGGTTTCCTTCATTACCAACCGCGCTTGTTATTTAGTCCTGAAAAATACATTACCCGTGCCGAGGCAACGGAAATTATGTATCGCGTTACAAACAGTAGTGCTGCCGTGGCCTTACGCGAAAAAATCTTACACCAACAGGTAGAGAATAAAATGCTCAATTTAATTAACCAAACATTCGGTAAAGAGTATGTATTCCGCACCCATGGTGCCATGTATTGGCAGGACAATAAATTGGTAGCTGCCTTAAAAAACGAAAATGATGTCCAAAAATTAGGCGCCGCTCTTGCGTTTTCTAAAGATAGCGATTTGCGTAGCAATACCCTAGTAACAACAGGCGTCATGAACGAAATTGAACTGGGAAAACTACAAACCGAAGCCGCTTACTACTATAATCAGCAGGAACCAACCGGCTCCATATTATCCGCCGCACCAAATAAAAATGCGTCGGGGTTAATTTTGGTGGTTGACCAATTAAACACAGAAAGTAATAAAGCGATGGCAAAAAAATTCGGCTCCAAAGTAACGATAACGGTTGCCGAAGAAGCAAACTAAGTGTACTGCTCGAAAAATGATTGGCTCGACGAGCTAATAAAACGACTATATTTAAGCGAGTGAGCTAAATAAACCCTTTAATAAAAAGAAGGTTTACGCTTTCCAATATCCGCTCTCCTATTTGAGCGAGAATTAATCAATAAAACACATTACTAACATGAAAAAGAAGACCTACTCCCTTCCCCGCTGTTTCACACCAAGGGGACCCCTTTGGAGTAGGTCTTCTTTTTCATTGTTTATATCACAGTGCCTATTATTATATGTTATCTCGCTCAAATATCACCAACGCCATAAATGCCAATAACGTAAACCTTCTTTTTAATTTCATAGAGCCTCTGCACCAGCCTCACTCGCTTAAATAACATAGCTTCAATTAAAGCTATTCGAGCCAATCTTTTTTCACCGCCAAAACACTTAACTCGCCACCTTCGGCAACGGTTATCTACTAAATGGAATCCGAATTTTTTCTGCCCACCCTTTTGGCGGAAGGGCGGAGAGAAATAAAAAGGCCATATCTTATACGGCGACTCCACTTGTTTCGCCTAATGGTGCTTCGGTGAGTGACATGGCTCGGACTTACACTATGGTTTTAAAAGAGACCCTTATCTTATCTACCTATTGTTGCTTGTCACAAAGAGCGATATAAGATGAGGGGATTATCCTAAATCACCGTAATATACGAAGAAGACCTCCTCCTCCTCCTTCTCCTCCACCCTTTTGGCGGAAGGGCGGCGAGAAATAAAAAGGCCGTATCTTATACGGCGACTCCGCTCGTTTCGCCTAATGGTGCTCCGGTGAGTGACATGGCTCTAGTTCACAGGATTGTTCAAAGAGGACTCTTATCTTATAAAAAGACACGGTGTGATGCGATTAAGCGGGTGTAAGATAAGATTGGCACTATTTAATATTTAGCTGCATTAGAAGACGACACATATCTTATGAAGCGACTTTTGCTGCATGCAGCCCAGGAGCAAATAAGATATGTGTCGCCTTCTTGATAAAAAATAGGGACCCTTATCTTACACCCGTAAAACGGTACAGCCATTCCGGCTTATATAAGATAAGAGTCCCTTTATTAATCACTATAACCAGTCACTCACCGAAGCACCTGCCGTAAACAGCTCAGCGCCGGTAAGATACAACCTTTTTATTTTTTACGCGCTACGCCCGTTTTCACAGCCACATCCGCAACGGCTTTAGCTACTGCGAGTGGAACGCGTTCATCGAATGCGTTAGCAACTACATAATCTTCACGAAGGTCTTCGTCAGCTACGAGGTTAGCCAAGGCATCGGCAGCAGCCAATTTCATTTCATCATTGATTTTAGATGCGTGAACGTCGATGGCACCGCGGAACAAACCAGGGAATACGTTTACGTTGTTAATCTGGTTTGGTGCATCACTGCGGCCGGTACCCATAACGCGTACGCCGCAAGCTTTAGCATCGTCATACATGGCTTCCGGATTTGGGTTAGCCATAGCAAATACGATGGAGTCTTTTGCCAAGTTTTTCAAAATTTCAGGTGTGAAAGCACCGGCAGCGGACACGCCGAGCAATACGTCAGCGCCTTTAGCCACTTCAGCCAAAGTACCTGTTTTTTCTTCCTGGCCCAACAACTTGATTAATTCAGCTTGCAAGGAGTCAAGGCGTTTGTAGTTTTTGTTGAGTACTCCGGAACTTACCATCAAGGTAATGTCGCGAGCGCCTGCCAAGTACAACAAACGAGCAATATTAGCACCGGCTGCACCGGCACCGTTTACAACGATTTTAACTTTGGTAAGGTCTTTTTTTACAAGACGAAGAGCTGCTTTAACGCCGGCCAAACAAGCGATAGCTGTACCGTGTTGGTCATCATGGAATACCGGAATTTCAAGTTCTTCTTTTAAGCGGTTTTCAATTTCATAGCATTTAGGCGAGGAAATATCTTCCAAGTTAATGCCGGCAAAGTTTTTCTGCAATAATTTAACAGTGCGGATGATTTCTTCCGTGTCTTCCGTATCAATTACGATTGGCACACAGTCTACATTACCGAAACGTTTGAAAAGCAAGGATTTACCTTCCATTACCGGCATAGCAGCCGCTGCCCCGATATTGCCAAGGCCGAGTACACGAGTCCCGTCAGATACAACCGCCACCATGTTACCGCGGCAAGTTAAATCAAAAGACAACTCTTCATTGTCTTTAATGCGAAGGCAAGGTTCAGCAACCCCCGGCGTATACGCTACGGATAAATCGTGAGCATCCTTCAAAGGATATTTTGTACCGGTTGTCAAAAAACCACCTAATTCTAATTTCTTTTGTACTGCTTCTTCGCGTACGTCCATGTAATTTCCCTCCTATTGTTTTAATGTCGGTAGATTTCTACCATAAAAGATTTCTGCCATTTCCTGTTTCAATAATTGGTTAATGTGCTTGCGTTCTTTTGGCGTCAAATCGTCTTCCGTAATCCCAAAAAGGTAATTATTGATGTCATATTCTTTGAGCATCATTTTCGTATGGAAGATGTTTTCCTGATACACATTCACATCAATCATGTTATACAAGTTCTTGGTTTTTGCATCAATATAGTTCTGAATAGAGTTGATGCGATGATCAATATAAAGTTTTTTGCCTTGTACATCGCGTGTAAAGCCACGTACTCGGTAGTCAAGGCTGATAATGTCCGAATCAAAACTGCCAATCAAGTAATTTAAAGCTTTGAGCGGCGAAATTTGACCGCAAGTGGACACGTCAATATCGGCGCGGAACGTGCTGATACCGCGATACGGATGACTTTCCGGATAGGTGTGAACCGTCAAATGGCTTTTGTCCAAATGACATACCACATCTTCCTTATGAATTTCTTCTTCCGAAATCAAAATCGTCACACTGGCGCCTTGCGGATCATAATCCTGCTTAGCCACGTTAAGTACGTTAGCACCAATAATATGAGACACTTCTGTCAAAATATCCGTTAGCCGTTGTGCATTATACACTTCATCAATGTATTCAATATACTGCCGTTTTTCAGCTTCGGTATTCGTATAGCAAATATCATAAATGTTAAAACTCAATGTCTTTGTTAAGTTGTTAAAACCGTATAATTTCATCTTTTTAATCGGTTTCACGGATGTCTCCATAATATTTTGTACACCTTCCTCATTCAATACTTATTCCTATATTTCATTATATCGAAACTCTTCATCGTATTCAATACTTTCGATATCTTATTTTATAATATTCATGTAAAAATCTAATTGATAATCGGCATTTATGTAAATACTACTTAATAATCGGCGACTCCCACGGCTGTTCTTTTAAATAATAGAAGCGACCCGTGAAAAAACCGTCCTCATAAGTAGCCACCGCAAAGGTACCGCCCGACTTATCCCGCGGCAGTGCGGGACTCCCCGGATTGATAAAAAGCCCATGACCGTCACTATACTGACTGTGATGATGACTGTGCCCCGCAATGCACAAGGTAGCCCCCATACTTTCGCCTAGTGACAACACTTCCTGAATGCGATTATACGGCAAAAACTGATCCCCGTGAGTCATATAAATATATGTGTCCTTAAAAGGAATCAGCTGTTCGCGCGGCTCTAAGGGCCGTTGACGGTCATTATTACCGCGAACCGCCAATACGGGCACACTCGTTTGCTTAGCCATATAGCGTGCATCATCGCCATAATCGCCGGCATGGAGCCATAATTCAATAGGCCAATCAGCGGTAGCTGCCAAAATCTCATCAATTTTGTTCAAATAACCGTGGGTATCACTGATAATACCCACACAACTGACTGCTTGTGCGCTCATAGAGCCTCTCTTTCTTTTTATTGTAAATATATTATTATTTGGTGCTTACTTTAATTGTTTGTTACCTATTTAATTGCTTGTTGCCAACTTTGATTGCTTGTTACTTATTTTATTGGCTTATTACTTACTGTGATTTCAACTTTTCAAGTAACTCTTTTAACGCTAAACCTCGATGGCTGATCGCATTTTTTTCGTCCATGGATAACTGGGCCATCGTTTTTGCAAACTGCGGCAAGTAAAAATACGGGTCGTAACCGAAGCCGCCGTCGCCTACGGCCTCTGTCTGAATTAAGCCTTCACAATAGCCCGTTGCCGTCAGTTCACGACCGTCCGGATAGGCCAACACGAGTTCACATACATAGCGTGCCGTTCTTTTTTCAAAAGGCACGTCTTTAACAGATTCAATGAGTTTATGATTATTCGCCTCATCATCGCATTGAGGGCCCGCATACCGCGCCGAATATACGCCCGGTGCGCCATCAAGCACATCAACAGCGAGACCGCTGTCATCTGCCAAGCAGGGCAAACCGCAAGCCTCCATATAATATTGCGCTTTAATGCGTGCGTTGGTCAAAAAAGTCGTGCCCGTTTCTTCCGGTTCCGGCACCTTCACAACCTCACCGATGCTTACTGCCTCAATACCGACTGTTTCAAGGGCTGCTTTAAATTCACGCAACTTCCCCTTATTGTGGGTTGCCACAACGATTTTCATATATTGCTCCTACCAAAACCTCATAATTTGATACATGGAATACGCTACCTTAGTATTAATATCATATCCACTGTTAACTTAACATTAATAACTTAGACGGCGCTAACTTAACATCAATCGCTTAGGCGCCCGTACCGATATATTTGGCTTCATCACCGAGGGCTTCTTTTTGAGCCGCCATCAAAGTATCGGTAGCGGATTCTGCCAAGTCTAGCAACGTATTAAGCTCAATGCGGCTGAACGTACCATGTTCACCGGTGCCCTGCACCTCGATTAAATTGCCGGAGCCCGTACGAACTACGTTCATATCCACAATAGCTTGGCTATCTTCTTCATAACATAAGTCCGTAACCGGTCCTTCTTGACCGATACCAACGGAAATAGCGGCACAGTAATCGCGAATCGGATACATACCTTCACCGTCATACATCGTATTTACCGCATCAACCATAGCTACAAAAGCGCCGGTAATGGCCGCCGTACGGGTACCGCCGTCAGCCTGCAACACGTCACAATCAAGCGTAATCGTTCGTTCACCGAGAGCTTCCAAGTCCACTACGGCACGCAACGCACGGCCGATAAGGCGCTGAATTTCAACAGTACGACCGGTCTGTTTACCTTTGGCCGCTTCACGGCTGTTACGAGTTTTCGTGGCTCGTGGCAACAACGAGTATTCCGCCGTTACCCAGCCGCGACCTTCACCCTTCATAAAGCGAGGTACTTTTTCTTCAATAGTGGCATTACAAAGCACCTTCGTATTGCCGAATTCAATTAATACCGAACCTTCCGCATAGGCCGTAAAATGGCGTGTAATTTTAATAGGCCGAACAGCCTTTGGATTTCTTCCGTCAATTCTCATATTTGTCACTCCTATTTGGGTTGGTCACCCCTATTTCGTATTCATTTCCTATTATATCATAGGATATAACATACTATTAGTTCCTATTTGAAAACCGCCTATATTACTACAAGCGGTTTGAATGTTAATAATTTATTCGTCTTTTTTGCCGTCCCCGAACAAAATTCTCATATAATCACAACGAGCATAAAGAATACGATCGACAAAAACTTCGCTACCGTAAGAGCGATAAAAACTGATATAATTTCCGCTCACAATAAAGCGATAATCGCTTTCTATATCCGCAATTGAAGATAGCATCGGCCCAGCTTCTGCATAAGTCTGTAAAATTCGGAGGCTATTTGTAATTTGACCTACAATTCCCAATGCAGCTGACTCATTCATTAACTCTTCTATAATATAAGTTTTAATCCCGATAAGGTCTTTTTGAGCTTCTTCAGATAAATGTAAATTATTCATTGACTATCCCAAGATTCTTCTCTACCTCTTCCAAAGTTAACCAGCCCTTCTCTTCACCGGATTTTCGACCTTTTGCCAATTCATTCATCAGGCGGAGTGTTGCCTGCACCTTTTCAAAGTCTTGTATATCAAGAATTGCATATCTGCCGCGCCCATTTTTTGTTAAAAAAACCGGGGCACCAACAGTCACATCGCGTAGTACGTCACTGTAATTTCGTAAATCAGAAATAGGTTTAATATTTGGCATATTGCTCAACTCCTTTCACTCATAGTATATCTCAAATTTGCCGTAAAATTCAACATCAGTTTTTACAGCAATTATTCTATATCGACTGCAAAATTGCTTTTTTTCACAGAGAGATATTTTCGCAAAACGATAAGGCAATATTTTTATCAAAATATTATATCCTATATTTCTTCCTGTACGTCCTTCATAGGATCCACTACCACATAACGGTCCGCGTTACCGGCTTTTTTAGCCGCCAAGGTTGCGTCATAAGCATCTCTGCGACATTCGTCATCGGCCTGCCAAGGAATGAACGTAGCATACACATGTTGGGAACCGAATGGGCCGCCATCGCTACGAGAATCAATGCTCATATACCCCACCTTGTCCGGATAGAGGCGGATTTTTTCATCACGGTATTCGGAAATGCCCGTTTCATCATAATAAATCTGACGGCGATCTTGCCAAAAATCTCCTAAACCCAAGAGCGCATCCACTTGCATTTCGTGGCGGCGATGCCACTGGTCGGCCCATTTTCTGATAATATCATCAATACGGCGCGTCACATCGGGACGTTGGCGATTTGTATCTTCGTCAAAAGCCGGTTCCACTACCTGACTGTAATCAAGGCCTGCCATGGAAAGGACAATACCCGTATTTACATACGGTAACGCTTCTTGCACCGAATAACCGCCTTCGAGGACGGCAATATCGGCTTTTAAAATATCCGTAAGTCGCGCATAGCCTTTAGCGGTGACCATCATGTTCGCCAGGGGATCACTGAAATGATTGTCCTGACCGGCTGAGTTAATAACAATATCCGGTTTAAAATCATTGAGCATCGGCATTACCAAGTTCTGTAACACTTTAAGCATCCCTTCATCGCCCGTGCCCGGCGGGAGCGGAATATTTACGGTTGCACCGACCGCTTGAGGCCCACCATATTCATACATAAACCCGGTACCCGGATATAAGGTGCGCCCGTCTTGATGGAAGGAGATAAATAAAGTATCCGGATCGTGGTAAAAAATATCCTGTGTCCCATCACCATGATGAACATCTGTATCCACGATGGCAATGCGGCGCACGCCGTAATGGCGGCGCAAATAAGCAATCATAATGGCTTCCACATTGACCGTACAGAAACCGCGAATGCCGTGCACCATTTTCATAGCGTGGTGTCCCGGTGGGCGCACCAGCGAAAAAGCCCGTGTCACTTCACCGCGCATAACTGCTTCCGCCGCGGCAATGGCGCCGCCAACCGATACACGATGTGCTTCAGTCACCCATTTTTTCAAAGAAGGGGCTCCCACATGGACCCGTTCTATATCCTGCCACGAAGCTAGTAACGGATTATATTCACGAATAGCCGGATGTTCCAAAAGGCCTTCTTCCAACAGTTGATCTCGCGTATATAGCAAGCGTTCTTGCCGTTCCGGATGGGTCGGCGAAATTTTCCAGTCAAAGGCCGGGAAAAATACGAGGCCCAAAGTATTCTTATTGTACATATTCACTCACCCCCGGTTCCAATTGAGCTTTCACGGTAATTAAACGATGCATAGACTGCCAACCTTCAATAATCGGCACGTCTTCTACCGAAATAATATGTCCTGACGGCGCATTCGTAAGACCTAAGTCGCCTGCCGCCTTTTGCAAATAGTCTAACGCTAACGACTCGGCTTGCGCCGCGGTCTGTACCGATCTTTGTTTTTCGTGAATGCCCAGTTCCGGTACTACCAAAATACCTTTAGCCGTATCTACATGTACCGTAAGCATCAAAGTTTCACGGGCCACCGCGGCACCAACCGCATTGGCTACCGGTGCATTCTGCGGAATCTGAACCGGCAAGGCTAAGCGTTCACTTACAAATGGGGCCAGCGTTACAGCTGTACCGCCTACGGCCACCAGTTTTTCCGGTTTAAAAATCTTCGGTTCTACAATATCGCGCACCACATAAATAGGCAGTTTATTTTCCCGTTGCACCGAAGCCGCTATGCCGTCGGTAATTACCGTAACAGCTGCCGCTACAATGTCTTTGGCAAACGCTATAACAGCATCTTTAGCTATACCTTCAGCAGCATTGCCCGCAGCTATACCTGCATCAGCATCGTCCGCAGCTATGGCCGTATTATCTGTATCGGCAACATCTTTATCGGTCCCCGCAACATAACCATGAGGCGCTTTTTGCAACAAATTAGCCAGTCCCTGCCAAGCCATATGCGTATCGCCATAATTAGCTTTACCCAACACAATGAGGGCGTCCCCAAGCGTTGGCACGGTGCCGCCCAATACGAGGGATGGGCCCAATCTGTCGGGACCTACGGTCAATTTACCGTTTTCATCAAAAGCAACGGCCGATTCGCCGCCGATGCCTACGGAACTTACCGCAAAGGAGCGTACGGCGCTTGGATAATTACGTATCATCGCACCGCCGCGAGCCATCATAGGCACACCGTTTTCCCACAGCGAAATATCTGTAGTGGTCCCACCCATATCGAGGGCGACCGTCATATCTTTAGGCATAGAGCGAAGGGCCGCCATCCCCAAAACACTGGCAGCCGGTCCCGTAAAGGCCGTTTCAACAGGGCTTGCCTTCATTCGTTCTAACGGCAACGAACCACCATCGGCTTTTAATATGTATATAGGCGCCGTCAAACCATAGCGAGCCAAAGCTGCTTTAACGGCTTCACTGAAGTCTTCAAAGGTTCCCTGCACGGCACTGTTAAAATAAGCACTTACGGTACGACGCGGGAAGTTTAAGGAACCGCTTAATTCGGCACCGGCCGATACCGTTTCATAGCCGGCTGCCAATAATTCTTCTTTTAAGGCTTGTTCCAATTTTGGATTACGCACGCTGAATTTGGCCGATACAGCGGCTCGTGTATTTTGTTTTTCGCCGGGAATTTGGTCCAGCTCACGCTGTCTCAAAGGGGCTGCCAATGAACCGCGATGATCCGTATAACCGTTAAGTACAATTGGTGTTACCGGCAACAAGGGCCGAATATCCATGCCCGGCCCCGGAATCACATATAAATCAACCGGATCAACTTGATTCATGACGAGTGCATTCGTTACAATCGTCGTGGACAAAGTCACCCGTGTCACTTTTGTAGGCTCAATAGCAGTCGCTACACCGGCCAAAGCGGCTTCAATACCTTCCATTAAATTCGGCTTGGTGGTGCGGCATTTATGACTTTTTAAAATCCGTCCCTTATCTACGACTACGGCATCCGTAAAGGTACCGCCTACGTCAAGACCTACTAACATAGGAACAACTCCTTTCCCTAAGCTCCGCTATTTAATAGCAATAATACGTTAACTATATCATTGATACATCAAATATATATCTAAAAAATCAAAGAATAGTTTAGCAAAAAACTCTCTATATATAGTGTAACAAGGTTTTTAACAAACAAAAAGAGGCCCTAAGGCCTCCTTTTTATTTTCGCTCCGAAATGGAGGCGAAGTTTTTAATAATAACGATTGGCGTCATCTGATCATCATTGCCAAACGGATTGTCAATCAAAATGCGCGCAATGCGTTTAGGGTCCATACCGCGGCTGTGACCGAGAACGGCAGCGCGCTTCAAATCATTAACGTCGGCTACTACGGCACCGTAACTGCCGGTGCGTTGTACAATGCGTTCCGCCACTTTATCCGCGTCTTTCGGACCATACACAATGTGTTTATCGAACGGCGGCATTGTCCCCGTAACGTCATCCGTAAGTGCAGCCGCACGGGAAATTTGGTAAAAAACGCCGTCTTTGCGGAATATTTTAGCGATGGCCCCCAAAATAAAGGCGCCAAATACCTTCCATTTACCATCAAGTTCCATTGCGGACTGCATGCCGTACACGGAGCTCATAGAGCCTTCAGCCGGTACAAAACGGCACAACAAACGAGCCTGCCAAGTAGGACGAAGCTCTTCCGGACGGGTGATGCGGCCCTGCGTAATCGCTACTACAGATTCCGCCACACATACAATATCTTCCGGCCCGATATCTTTGCCGGCATAATGCATAATTGCTTCTACAATATCATCTCGATGGGTCAGTATACGAGTATGAACCGGTACTAATTCTAAATTTGCCATGGTTACCTACCTCCTACTGCCGCATAGCATGCTGTAATTCTTCAGCTGTCAAAATTAAACGATTTTTAGAAATGTGCCAATCACTGCGACCGACAACCTGGTATACAATATCAATATTCATATCAGGAAAACCTACCAAATCTTTGCGAATATTGCCCGTTTTTGCATTCAAAATAAGACGCAAGCGAACGGTGCCGCCTTTGCGCGGTTCGATGATAACAGATTTCCAATACCCATCATGACGTTCTTCCGCCGCATCGGTCGTCCACGACGTAATGGATACCTGATCAAACTGTTCCTGCGGCAACAAATGACGTGGATATAAATCCATAATAGTACCGTTTTGACGGCCTTTATTTACGAATGGAATATCCGATACCAAGGTTACCTGATTAAAACTGATGTCTTCTACTTCAAATTGAGTACGACGTTTAGGTAACATGACAATTTCTTCATTCCCCTGTTTCCAGACAAAAATGCGAAACGCCACAAATAGAACGGCAACGATGAAAACAATCGTTACGATTATGTTAACTAATGTGTAAAAATACATATCCATATACTGCTCCCTTATAGTTTTATAGTGTAATAATCCGAACGTTGAAATCTTCCGGCGGAATCAATATTGAAGTCATGCGCTCAGCCAGTTCTTTGTCTTTGGTAAAACAAATATCCAGCTTGCCTTTAGCAGACTGCGAATTCAAGAGTTGCTGCGCTTCCAATATATCTTTCACTTCCTCAGCTGTTTCATAGGCCGGGTCGATAAATGTCTTGTTGCCACCCGACATGTGCTGCATCAAATCCATCAAAAACGGAAAATGTGTACATCCCAAAACGACTGTATCGGAACCGCTCTTTATAATCGGATCCAAGTACTGTTGCAATGATGAATGAACAATATGGTCATCCAAGTGGCCCTGCTCAATCAGGTGGGCCAAATCAGGGCAAGCCTGTTCCCATACGGCAACCGCAGGCTGTAACTCATGCGCTTCTTCAATATGTTTGTGACTATCAATAGTAGCCTTGGTAGCCATGACGGCAATCTTCTGAGTCTGACTCGTATCAATAGCGGTCCGCACACCTTTAGCCATACCTACCACCGGAAAGTCAAAGGTAGCTTGTAATTCATCCAAGGCCACCACGGAAAAGGTGTTGCACGCAACCACCGCCATCTTCACAGGCACCTTGGCTAAAAAATGACCGATATTCATAGCAATCTGACTGATTTCTTCCTTAGGTCGATTGCCAACCGGATTATTCATATTGTCGCCAACAAAAATAAAGTCTTCATGGGGAAACATTCGTCGCAATACGGCTAATACTGTTAATCCCCCGACCCCGGAGTCAAATACTCCGATAGGTCTTTTAGAGGCCTCGGTTGCGGCTGCTTTACTCATGACTCTTTCTCTCCTTTATGGTGCGGATAATTGGCTCATAATAGGTATCGCTTAAACGAATTACCTTCCCCGTCGCCTTATCGGTGAACACATTCTGCGTCTCACCGGTTGCAATCAATGCACCATCCGCTTCACGCACTATACGATACGTAAAAACACATTGAGCTCGTGTTACTTTGGTCGGCGTCACTTCAACGGTTAACACATCATCGAAGCGAGCCGGCTCCTTATATTCACAAGCCACTTTTGTAATCGGGAACACAATCCCGTTATCCATCATATCCCACAGGGAAATGCCACAGGTTCTGAAAAATTCCACCCGGCCTAACTCAAACCATCGCAAGTGATTGGTATGGTGAGCTACTTCCATCATATCAGTTTCATAAAATCGTACCTGCAATGATGTGGTAAACATATACTTATTTCACCTCTCATTACTATAAAATAATTCACCCTTCATTGTACGCCACCAATAGGTGGCTGTCAAACTATTGTAAGTGCCATGACCCAATGCCATGCACTCAGCTTGGTTAATCAAAGCAACCTATTGCAAACCACCGTGACCTAACGCAATGCACTCAACTTGGTCAATCACGGCAGCCTATTGCAGACCGCCGTGACCTAACGCAATGCAGTCGGCTTTCGTAATCGGATCATCCGATGCCAAACGTGGTAAAAAGACATCAAAGGCTGTCGGTTTACTGAATAAAACACCGCCCGGCAGGCCTACAAGCGGTGTGCCGTCACTCATGTAGGCTATGCATACCATGGAGCCCGGTAAAACCGGCAAGCCATATGTCACCACATGAGCCGCGCTCTTGGCAATTGCGCCCGGCGTCAAATCATCGGGATCCACACTCATGCCACCGGTACAGAAAATAATATCCGCCCCTGCGTCTTTTACCGCTTTAATAGCGGCCATAATTTTATCCGTATCATCAATAACAATCTCATGCGCTACGATTTTCATACGAAACGGTTCCGTTCGTTCTTCAATAATCGGGCGGAACGCATCTTGAATGCGACCTCTGGCCACTTCCGAGCCGGTCGTTACAAGACCGATGCGTTTTCTCACAAAAGGTTTTACCGTAAGGAGCGGTTGACCTTGCCAAATAGCCTTAGCCTGTTCAAGTTGCACTTTAGGGAGCCACAAAGGGATGCAACGCATACCGGCTAATTTATCACCACGCTTAACCGCCGTATTAGTGAATTTGGTAACGATTGTAAGGTCACCGATACTGTTAACCGCCTGCAATCGAGCCACATCAATTTTGAGCATCCCATCCCAGGCTGCAAACGCTTCAATTTTACCTTCACGGACATCAGATGCATAAATACTGTCATTAGCTAACAAGGCATATAATCCCACCGCTACATCTTCTTCGTGCAATGTATCGGCCAATATCGCTTCATCGCCCGGTTCCTGCACAAAAACGTGCTCCTTGCCTAATTCTAAAAAAGCCGGAATATCTTCTTCACGAATGATGTGACCTCGACGAAACGGCGTATCTTTAACTTCGCCAATGACTATACGCGCTATATCATGACATAAAACTTGGCCGACAGCTTCCTCAACGGCTACTTTTTTCATGAAAACCTCCTCTACAAATCATATGTTACAACAAAACCCAAGCTACTTGAATCTCATCAAAACATCATCTATACGAAACTATATATTTTTAATTAAAAACAGACTCCCGTTGTCCTCCACTAAAATACTTTTATTCGTTTAACTAAGTATTTAATCTTAAATCCTTTTTAAACGCACAAAAGCCTCGGCATATGCCGAGGCTTTTGTGC
>NZ_HF986221.1:0-2183 GCF_000431435.1 Veillonella sp. CAG:933 | reverse complement strand
TATGCCGAGGCTTTTGTGCTTGAGAAAAAAGAGAGAGAGAACATTTGAATCACATTCAAATGTTAAGGGGCTTTGGGGGGTGCCCCGAGATATGACTCTGTGGTCATATCCTGAAATGATTATAGCAAACTGTAAGAAAAAAGTAAACAGTTGTTATGCAAATTTTGCACTTTTTTCATGCAAATTTTTTAAATTTGTCTATCCGGTGCAAACTTCATCTTACAAAACGCTTTTATCAAGTTCCCAACTCCGGCATCAAAAGTCTTATAAACCAAATTTCTTGGCTCGTAAATCGGCATGTGCTTTTTTAAATACAAAAGCATTGCGAATATGTTTACGCATCGCCTGTTCGGCTGCTTCACCATCGTGATTTCGAATAGCAGCCATAATTTCATCATGCTCCCGATTACAAGAGTCGGTGCGGGCTTGATCCATGGTACTGATGTACATGTCACGATTTACCATTTCACGGAACTCGCCCAAATAATCCATAACCCGTTCATTTTGTGAGAAGAAAGAGATTAACGTATGCAAACGACTGTTGATTTGAACACGCTCTTCCGCATCCGTCGTAGCCGAACCGGCATCACAAAGAGCCTGTAATTCTTCAATCTGTTCATCCGTGCACAATTCGGCACATAAACGAGCGCCCAAACCTTCCATCACTTCACGGCACTGATACATTCCGATAATTTCTTCCGGTGTATACCCTTTAACCGTTACACCTTTCCAAGGTTTGATGACTACCAGATTGTCCTTAGCCAATTTACGAAACGCTTCGCGAACCGGTGTGGCACTTACATTAAGCTGTTCCGCAATTTTCACCTCGTTCAGCTTCACCTGCGGTTTCAACGCGCCCGTCAAAATGGCTTGTTTTAATGTAACATATACCTGTTCACTCAATGGCAATCGGCCAATGGAGTCAATCGAATTAAGATGATATTCTTCTTGTTTACCCATAGTAAATCCTCTACTTTCGCGAATAGCACTCAGCCTACTCTTTGTAGTGACAGTCAATCTTTAGTATACTATAATGTATAAATACTTTATAATAGATATTACAAGGCTGTATGCTTATTTTCTGCAGACTATATTAATCTAATTATAAAGGTAAGTTCTGCAAAGCGTCAACTAAAATACAATGGGAGAACATATATGAGTCGCTGTTTAGTTATAATAAATCCTGTCTCAGGCGGAGGCCGTGCCACCCAGTATGCCATGGAGCTGCAATGGCAACTAAGCACCCTCTTTGATCATATGGAAATTAAATTCACTACCAAAGCCGGAGATGCGACCCGATTTGCCAAATATGCCACAGAGAATGGCTACGACGCCGTATTCTGCATGGGCGGTGACGGCACCATTAATGAAACGGTAAACGGTATCGCCCAAGGTGGCGGTAAAGCCAAATTTGGCTTTGTACCGGTAGGTACGGTCAACGATATGTCGCGGGCCCTCGGCATTCCACTGGAGCCGTTAGCTGCCATTCGCGCGTTAAAAAACAGTAAGATCCGCCGCGTCGATATCGGTCGCTGCAACGATCAATATTTTTGCAACAACATTGCCGCCGGCGTTATTCCTAAAGTAGTAGAAGAAGTAACACCTAAAGAAAAACAACTCCTTGGCCCTTTGGCCTACTTTGTAAAAGGAGGTCAAGCCCTTTTCACCACTAAGGATTACAGTTTTCACATTCAAACGGATGACCACGATTTTACCATCCGCTCGCCATTGGTAATCGCATTGCTTACCAATGTAGTATCCAGTTTTGAAAAATTTATGCCTCAAGCTTCGGTTGATGACGGCTATATGCGCATCATCATCTTCAAAGAATATTTCATCATGGACATATTGCGTATCTTACCGCTCATCTTGCGCGGATCGATTTACACGTCGAAATATGTGACGATTTTAAAAGTGCGCAAAGCCAAAATTACCTTGCTCGACGACATCGAATTGCCTACCAATATGGATGGCAACAAGGGCCCTCTCATGCCGGTTGATTTAGAAGTACTGCCGGGCTTTTTGCAGGTATATGTGCCGAATAAAAAAGACAAATAAACGCTAACCTATAGCGAACCCACATTAAAACTTCAATCAATGCATATAAAAACGCCGTTCAACTCGTACTGAACGGCGTTTATTTATTTCCATATTAGAGTTATAGGACAAAAAGTGTGTGTAAA
>NZ_HF986220.1:5974-29252 GCF_000431435.1 Veillonella sp. CAG:933 | reverse complement strand
TTTACCTTTCAGCATATCGGACAGAGATTTCAGCGCACGGTTTCCAGGTCCTGTTACCGGACGTCCGCGACGGCCGTTGTCGATCAGGGCATCTACCGCTTCCTGAAGCATTCTCTTTTCATTTCTTACGATAATATCTGGAGCGCCTAACTCAAGAAGGCGTTTCAGACGGTTATTTCTATTGATAATTCTTCTGTACAGATCATTCAGGTCAGATGTTGCAAAACGTCCACCATCAAGCTGTACCATTGGACGAAGATCTGGCGGGATAACCGGAACATTTGTCATGATCATCCATTCCGGTTTATTTCCAGACTCACGGAAAGCTTCTACAACTTCCAGACGTTTTACGATTCTTGCACGTTTCTGTCCGGTAGCGCCTTTGAGGCCTTCTGTCAGCTCTTCGTATTCTTTTTCAAGGTCGATTGCCTGAAGAAGCTCTAAGATAGATTCAGCTCCCATTCCAACACGGAAACCTTTTCCCCAGGATTCTCTTGCTTCCTGATACTCCTGCTCAGACAGAACCTGCTTATACTGCAGGTCTGTCTCGCCTTTATCAAGTACGATATAAGAAGCAAAATATAATACTTTCTCCAGTGTTCTTGGAGATAAGTCAAGGATCAATCCCATACGGCTCGGGATTCCTTTAAAGTACCAGATATGAGATACCGGGGCTGCCAGGGCAATATGTCCCATACGTTCACGACGTACACTTGCCTTAGTAACCTCTACACCACAACGGTCACAAACAACGCCTTTATAACGGATTTTTTTGTATTTACCGCAGTGACACTCCCAGTCTTTGCTTGGTCCAAAAATTCTTTCACAGAACAGACCATCTCTCTCTGGTTTTAAGGTTCTATAGTTAATAGTCTCAGGCTTTGTTACTTCGCCTTTTGACCACTCCAGAATCTTTTCAGGTGATGCCAACCCGATTTTGATTGCATCAAAAGTCATTGGCTGATATGATTGTTCTTTACTATTTTCTGGCATACAGGCACCCCTTTCTATTCATCATCTGACATGTCATCATAGTCATCAAAACTATCGTCGTCATAATCTGAATCGTAATCGTCTTCGTCCTCTTCCAGTTCCTCATTTACAAGTTCCTCTCCCTGGAACTCCTGAGTTGTATAACCGTGTTTGCCGAAGTCTTCCTCATCACGACGATATTTTCCATCTCCTTCGATCAGTGAGCGGAAGCTGGTCTCTCCCATATCGGAAGTTTCCATAATCTCCACCTCTGTATTGTCATCACGAAGTACACGAACATCCAGTCCGAGAGACTGAAGCTCTTTCAGAAGTACTTTGAATGACTCCGGAATACCTGGTTCCGGAATGTTCTCGCCCTTGATGATCGCCTCGTATGTCTTCACACGGCCGATTACATCGTCAGACTTCACAGTCAGGATCTCCTGCAGTGTGTAAGATGCGCCATAAGCCTCAAGAGCCCATACCTCCATCTCTCCAAAACGCTGTCCACCAAACTGTGCTTTACCACCTAATGGCTGCTGTGTTACCAGTGAGTAAGGACCTGTTGAACGTGCATGGATCTTATCATCAACCAGGTGATGCAGTTTCAGATAATGCATGTGTCCGATTGTTACCGGACTGTCAAAATACTCTCCTGTTCTTCCGTCACGAAGACGAACTTTACCATCTCGTGAAATCGGAACACCTTTCCAGAGTTTTCTGTGATCTCTGTTCTCATACAGATAATCCAGAACTTCCGGAAGCAGCTCTTCTTTATGTTTCTTTTCAAACTCTTCCCAGCTTAAGTTGACATAGTCATTTGCCAGATCAAGAGTATCCATAATATCTATCTCGTTCGCACCATCAAATACAGGTGTAGAAATGTTGAATCCAAGTGCTTTCGCTGCCAGAGACAGGTGAATCTCAAGGACCTGTCCGATATTCATACGTGAAGGCACACCCAGCGGGTTCAACACGATATCAAGCGGACGGCCATTTGGCAGGAACGGCATATCTTCTACTGGAAGTACACGGGAAACGACACCCTTGTTACCATGACGTCCGGCCATCTTATCACCAACAGAGATTTTTCTCTTTTGAGCGATATAGATACGAACAGACTGGTTCACTCCCGGTGACATCTCGTCGCCGTTGCTTCTTGTAAATACCTTGGCATCTACTACGATACCGTACTCACCATGAGGTACTTTCAGAGATGTATCTCTGACCTCACGTGCTTTCTCACCGAAGATTGCACGAAGCAGTCTCTCCTCGGCTGTCAGCTCTGTCTCTCCCTTAGGAGTAACTTTACCAACAAGAATATCTCCGGCACGGACCTCAGCACCGACGCGGATAATTCCTCTGTCATCCAGATTCTTAAGCGCATCATCACCGACACCCGGGATATCACGAGTGATTTCCTCTGGTCCAAGCTTGGTGTCACGGGCTTCTGCCTCATATTCCTCAATATGGATAGATGTATATACATCATCCTGAACAAGTCTCTCACTTAAGAGAACCGCATCCTCGTAGTTGTAACCTTCCCAGGTCATGAATCCGATCAGCGGGTTCTTTCCTAATGCAAGCTCACCATTAGATGTAGACGGACCGTCAGCGATCACATCGCCTTTCTCCACTCTGTCACCCTTGAATACAATTGCTCTTTGATTGTAGCAGTTGCTCTGGTTGCTTCGAAGGAATTTTGTAAGTTTATATTTTTTCAGTTTTCCATCATCCTGGCGGATCTGGATTTCTGCTGATGTTGAACGCTCAACAACTCCTGCTTCCTCAGCGACTACACATACTCCTGAGTCAACAGCAGCTTTTTCTTCCATACCTGTTCCGACTACCGGTGCCTCTGTCATAAGAAGCGGTACTGCCTGACGCTGCATGTTGGATCCCATCAGCGCACGGTTAGCATCGTCATTCTGAAGGAATGGAATCAAAGCTGTAGCAACAGAGAATACCATCTTAGGAGATACGTCCATATAGTCAAATGCTTTTCTCTCATAAGCCTGAGTCTCTTCACGGTAACGACCGGATACGTTCTTATGAACAAAATGTCCTTCCTCATCCAGTGTCTCGTTGGCCTGTGCTACATGATAGTTATCCTCTTCATCCGCTGTCATATAAACAACTTCGTCTGTTACACGCGGATTCTCCGGATCGGAGTGGTCAATCTTACGATATGGAGCTTCAATAAATCCATACTCGTTAATTCTTGCATAACTTGCCAGTGAGTTGATCAGACCGATGTTAGGTCCCTCAGGCGTCTCGATAGGACACATTCTTCCATAGTGGGAATAATGTACATCTCGAACCTCGAATCCGGCACGGTCTCTTGAAAGACCACCAGGTCCTAAGGCAGACAGACGTCTCTTGTGAGTCAGCTCACCAAGCGGGTTGTTCTGATCCATGAACTGTGACAGCTGAGAAGATCCGAAGAATTCTTTTACCGCTGCAGTTACTGGCTTTATGTTGATCAGGGACTGTGGCGAAATTCCTTCCAGATCCTGAGTTGTCATTCTCTCTCTTACGACTCTTTCCATTCTGGACAGACCGATTCTGTACTGGTTCTGAAGAAGTTCTCCTACCGCACGGATACGTCTGTTACCCAAGTGGTCGATATCGTCATCATTACCAAGACCATACTCCAGATGCATATTGTAGTTAATAGAAGCCATGATATCTTCTTTTGTAATATGCTTCGGAATCAGATCATGGATATCTCTCTTGATAGCCGCTTTCAGCTCATCGATATCTCCTGCTGTTTCCTCAAGGAGATTTGCAAGTACCGGATAGTAAACAAGTTCTGTTACACCGACCTCTTCCGGATCAATGTCAACAACTTCCTTCAGATCTACCATCATATTAGAAAGAACTTTGACATTTCTCTCTTCTTCCGGTCTGTCGATCCATACATACGGAACAGCTCCGTTCTGGATCCGATCTGCAATTTCTCTTGTCACCTTTGTTCCAGCCTCAGCGATTACCTCGCCTGTAATCGGGCTTACTGCATCCTCCGCAAGAACATGTCCTGAAATACGGTTCTTGAGAAGAAGCTTTTTATTGAATTTATAACGTCCTACTTTCGCCAGATCATAACGTCTTGGGTCGAAGAACATACTTGTGATTAAACTTTCTGCACTGTCAACGGCAAGTGGCTCGCCCGGACGGATCTTCTTATATAATTCAAGAAGTCCTTCCTGATAGTTTGTTGCAGCATCTTTCTCAAAACTTGCCATAATCTTCGGTTCTTCACCAAAGAGTTCAATGATCTCCGGATTTGTACCGATTCCAAGAGCACGAATAAGTACTGTGATCGGCACCTTTCTTGTTCTATCTACTCTAACATAAAAAACGTCATTGGAATCTGTCTCATACTCCAGCCATGCACCACGGTTCGGAATGACAGTAGAGGAATAAAGCTTTTTACCCAGCTTATCATGTGCAATTGCATAATAAATACCAGGGGAACGTACCAGCTGACTTACGATTACACGCTCCGCACCATTAATTACAAATGTACCAGTACGTGTCATCAGCGGCAGATCTCCCATAAAGATCTCATGCTCGTTAATCTCATCCGTCTCCTTATTATGAAGTCTTACTCTGACTTTCAGCGGTGCTGCATAAGTTGCATCACGATCTCTACACTCATCAATGCTGTATTTCACATCATCTTCACACAGTGTGAAATCAACAAGCTCCAGGCTTAATTTACCGCTATAATCTGTAATTGGGGAAATATCTTCAAATGCTTCCTTCAATCCTGACTTAAGGAACCAATCATAAGAATCCTTCTGCACTTCAATCAGGTTCGGCATCTGAAGAACTTCTTTTTGTCTGGAATAACTCATTCGTGAGCTTTTTCCGCTTTTCATGGGACGAATTCTGTTCTTTTCCATATTGACGTTTCACTCTCCTCTTATTTTTTTTGTGGTCCGCAAAATGCCCTGTTATCGCTAAAACGACGAAAAAGAGCTTTGTGACTCAGTTTTTCGTGCAATATCATGGCATAACTTTCCACAATAGCGCATTTTTTACTATAGCACAAAGCCCTTTTTATTGTCAAGAGCAAAATCATATTTTTCCATATTATTTTCAATTGTACACTATTTCTTTCAAAAAAGCAAATCCTTAATAAAAATTTGTTAAGATAATGTTTACATCATAATCATATGCTCTTGCAAATCAAAAAAAGTAAAACATCTTCCTTTTGTTGTACATACTCAGTAAATCCACATGTTTTTAACCGATTGCTCCCGGCAAAATCAATGCAAAGATAACTGTTAAAAACATAATAGATACAGACATTATCATCTGAGCCAATGTATATGTCTTCAATCCACCCTTTACATTAAATCCTGACATATTGGACACTACCCAAAATCCACTGTCATTCACATGTCCCACACTTATTCCACCAGCGAGAGCAGCCAATGCAATATAAACCGGATGAACTGATACACTTGGTGCAATCGTTGCCATAATTGTCATCGCTGTAATTCCTGCTACAGTACCAGAACCTTGTGCAATTCTAAATATGCAACCTATAAAATATGCCAAAAGCAAGGTTTTTAATACTGAACCACTATTGATATTCAATGTAGATACAAGTGCGTTCCCGATATCTGTTGCTGCGATTACTGCTCCAAATGATCCTCCGGCACCAGTAATTAATAATACTACTCCAGCCTGCTTTAGCGCTTCATTAGCAGAATTTTCCACTTTATTTCTACCAAGATACTTATAACCAATGAAATATGCACAGAGAGTTCCTATCATAATTGCTATAATTTTATTCCCTAAGAATTGCGCAATCCATGGAACATTTTCGCTGACAGCTAATGCTCCAGTTCCAACAAGAATGCAAAAAACCGGAAGTAAAATTGGAAGTAAAGATACGAAAAAACCTGGCACTTTCTGATTCTCATTCAAGTCTTCTTCAACATAAATTTCCGCATCTTTATTTACATCTTTTTCTGCATCAAAAATTCCTTTATCATGTATTTTCGTATATACAAATACAGATATTAATGTTGCAATTGCACCAATGATCAATCCCATAATAACCATTGTACCAAGATCAAAATTTAAAATACCAGGCGCTGCCAATGGGTTAGGTGTTGGTGGCACAAGCGTCTGTGCAATTCCATCTCCAATCGTCAAAGCTCCCACAACATATGCAAGCGGTTTATTCACTTCCCTTGCGACAGCCACACCGATTGGAATCAGAATAATAAATGTGACATCAAAGAAAACTGGAATTGCTAACACAAAGCCTGCAAATGCCACTGCATATAAAACATACTTATTTGGCACAGCATGTACAATTGTTCTTGCAATTACTTTTGCTGCTCCTGTGTCACTCATCAATTGTCCCAGTATAACACCAAAACCAATTGGCAGACCAATTCCTGCCATCATATTTCCAAATCCAGTACCTATGGTTTCGATAGAATTTACAAATCCTAATCCGCATGTTACACCCATATAAATACTTGCAATAACCAGACTCAATGCCGGATTAAATTTCGGAACAAGTATTAACGCTATCATAATTGCAATTGATATTATTAAATTAAATACTAAAAAAGCTCCTGACATTTTTATCCTCCTTTATATCTTTCTTTTCGGATTTACATTTCATTTCTAGTTGCTATATATGCCCCTTTAGATGCCGTTGCAACATTTTTTCTATATTGATAAAGGCATCCTTTTACCGGCTCAACTTCTTTTCTTGTTTTTTCTTTCCGTCTCAGATCAAAATCAACCTCTGCTTCAATTGTACCATTTAACACATCTACAGTAATCACATCTCCATCCTGTAAATATGCAATCGGTCCATCATCCAAAGCCTCTGGACATATATGGCCAACAAAACATCCATTATTGGAACCGGAAAATCTACCATCCGTGATCACACATACCTTGCTTCCAAGATTCATTCCTACCAACACTTTCATAACCTTATACATTTCTGGCATTCCAGGTCCACCTTTAGGTCCCTCATTGCGAATTACAACAACTTCTCCACCATGCACTTGTTTTGCTCTAATTCCACTCAATGCATCCTGCTCGCTTTCATATATTTTCGCCGGACCTCTGAATAGAAGTGTGCTTTCCGGAATTGCAGACGGCTTTGTTACCGCACCATCCGGTGCAACATTTCCTTTTAATACTGCTATTCCACCACGACTATGCACTGGATTTTTGAAACTTCTTATTACATCTGGATTTTTGTTTTGAAATTTTTCAATATTTTCCTTTGAAGTACATCCTGTACATGTTATACCATTCAAATCTAATATCGTTGCTAATTCCTTCATCATAACCGGAATTCCTCCGGCTTCATAAAAATCTAATAAGGTATATTGTCCGGCTGGAATCATTGGAACCATATGCGGAACAGACATACTCACTTTACCAAACTCAAAAATATCCAAATCAACATCCGCTTCATAAGCAATTGCCAACAAATGTAAAACTGCATTTGTTGACCCTCCAATTGCAGAATTGACTTTTATGGCATTCAATATTGCATCTTTTGTTATGATATCTTTTATACAGATATCCTTCTTTAAAAGATTCATTACCGCTTTACCGCTTTCAAACGCAATACCCTGCCTTCTACTATACACTGCTGGAATGGTTGCACTTCCCGGTAAAGAAATCCCCATAACTTCCGCCAGACAACACATCGTATTCGCGGTTCCAAGCATTGCACAGGAACCAATTGTTGGCACTGCATTATTTTCAATCCAATCAAATTCTTCTTGTGTAATTGCCCCACTTTTTAACGCTCCTTCTGACTGCTGAATAATAGAATGGTCAATATATTCCCCTCCATAAGGATTTCCTTCTCGCATTCTTCCCGGGAGTGTAGGCCCTCCATTTACAAATACCGTTGGCAAATTTACACGAAGTGCACCAAGCAACATTCCTGGAACTATTTTATCACAAGAACCGATAATAACCAGACCATCAAGTCTGTGTGCCTCCACCATTGCTTCAATATCATCCGCAATCATTTCGCGTGTAGGAAGAATATACTGCATTCCTTTATGGCTCATCGCCACGCCATCACAGGCACCTATTGTTCCAATTTCTACCGGCGTACCGCCTGCAGCATAAATTCCTTCTTTCACTCTTTGCGTTAACTGTTTTAACACAATATGCCCCGGACAAACCTCATTGAAAGCAGTCACTACAGCTATAATTGGATTTTCTAATTCAGCCCCAGTAAAACCTGACGATTTATATAGCGCTCTCACATTTGCCCATTCTGCTCCACTTAAAATATCACTACTTCTTCTCATTTTTCTCCTTCCTCATCTTATAGTCTTATCATCATATCGTCATGTCATAT
Source organism: Veillonella sp. CAG:933 (assembly GCF_000431435.1). Classification (NCBI taxonomy): domain Bacteria; kingdom Bacillati; phylum Bacillota; class Negativicutes; order Veillonellales; family Veillonellaceae; genus Veillonella; species Veillonella sp. CAG:933. The sequence goes on along the minus strand of NZ_HF986220.1, from coordinate 20,908 downwards.
GATGTCTTTAATTATATAGTTTTGTATTTGAATTTTCAATTGGGATTATCACAAAACATTTCCACTATTTTTTGTAAAACATATACAAAAAAAAACGCTCCTTTTTGAAATTACACCTTTCAACAAAAAAATCCCAAGTGAACTGCAAAATCTTTCAACCCTGCAATTCACTTGGGATTTTTAATTAACTTGTAAGTCTCCAAAAAACCAATACACTTTAAACTATCATTTTCAACTTTCTTTCCTGTATTATTTTTTCTTTAACAATTCGAGATTTTCTCGATTTTCCTTCATATGTGCTTTCATCGCTTCATATGCCGCATCAGAGTCATGATTCCGAATCGCATCTACTACTTTCTGATGTGTAATAACTGCAGTACCTGCCAATTCATGATTCGTTAAGTCTACATAAATCGATACACCTTGTGCAATTAATGGAATGATTTGTTCTACAACAGAATTACCTGTAACACTTGCAATTTTTGTATGAAATTCAACATCACGTTCACTGTAATTTTCACCATTTATAATCATATGTTCCACTTCACTACAAAGCCTTTGTAATTCCTCTATATCCTTATCCGTTGCTTTTTGGGCAGCAATTTCTGCAATTTGTGGTTCCAACATAGCACGAAAATCGCTTAAATCTTCTGCAAGTTTTTTTTTATCCGATGCAAATCTAAATCCTAAAGGATCTCCTACCTTTCCAATGTTATCACATACAAACGTGCCTTTTCCTCTTCGTATCTCTACTACATTTCTGGATTCCAATATCTTAATTGCTTCGCGGACAGTTCCTCTTCCAACACCCAATTTTTCTACCATATCCATCTCATTTGGAAGCTTCTCCCCCGGAGTCCAGCGATTTTCAATAATCAACTGTTCAATATTATCTGCTGCTTGCTCTGCCAAAGAACGGCTTTCAAGTTTCCCCACTTATATTCCTCGCTCTCTATTCGTTTAGCGTCTCATTTTATAACTCATATCTATTTTTCTTGCTTTTTCCTTTGAGTATATCTTCAATTTTCGCGAATGTCAATAAAATCCTCCCTTGTGTTTCCGCAGTTTTATCCACAACTGCATTATCATCCTTATGCTGTTATAAATAACTTTTAAATCATCCATTTTTTGATTAGATTTTGCAGAAACTCAAAAATCTTCCGAGTCCACACACATCACCATGTTTTTTTCTTTTGTCGTCTCCCGTTTCACCAATTCAACTCCAAATACATTTTCTTTTTCATAGGGTTCTTTATTCACTGCTTTGATGATAATCTCCGCAGCCAAATGTCCCATTTCACGAATTGGCTGGTGAATGGTCGTCAGTTCTGGAATAAATAGTTTTCCAAATCCGACATCATCGAATCCAACAAGCTGGATTTCCTGGGGAATTTTTTTCCCGTGCCGCGTAAAAACTTTGTATATTGACATCGCCACAATGTCATTGCCAGCAATCACGCCATCCGCTTCTGGATATCTTTTCAAAATTTCTTCTGCGGCGCGAAGTCCGCTTTCATAATCATAGCAGCAATCCACAATTCTTTCTTTTAATCCATATTTTTTACACACATCCGCGTATCCTTTATACCGTTTACGACCACTGGAATATCCGGTCGGTTCCTTCATGCAGACAATCTTTTTAGATCCACATTCCAACAAATGTTGTGTTGCCAGACAGCCACCTTGATAATTATCTGCTTCAACAAATGCATGTTCTCCGATATTATCCAGCTTGCAATCTACAAGCACAGCCGGAACCGGACAATTCTTTAAAATCCTTCCAGTTTCCGCACAGTTTGTCGTTATGATAATTCCATCTGCCTGTAACTGCTGGAACATCTGGATATTTGCCATCTCTTTTTCCAGATCATCGCCAGAATTGCAGAGCATAATCCGATATCCATTTTTATACGCTTCGTCTTCCACAGCCTTTGCCAGTTCACTAAAGAAAGGATTTTCAATATCCGGCACAATGGCTCCGATCATCTTCGATGATTGCTTATATAGCGCTCTTGCCAGTTCATTTGGACGAAATCCAGTCTCTTCAATGGCAGCTTCTACTCGTTTACGCTTCTCTTCGTTCACTTTCGCCGTTCCATTCATAACGCGGGATACCGTCGCCGGAGACACACCGGCAATTCGGGCAACTTCTCTTATACTCGTCACTTTTCACTATTCTCCACAGTCTTATTTTTCAACTAATTCGTCTTCAACTTCTTCTGCTGTCGGCATTCCTGTCTGTGCACCGAATTTCTCCGTGGAAAGGCTTGCCGCTACATTCGCATAAGTAAGAGCACTCTTCATATCATCACCTGCTGCAATTCTTACAGAAAATGCCCCATTCAGTGTATCTCCTGCTCCTGTCGTATCCACCACATTTGCCTTTCTTGCAGGTACTGTCAGTACTTCTCCATTTTTCAGGCATGTAGACACTCCTCGGGATCCCTGTGTAATCACAAGCTTCTCCGGATACTTCTTCAAAAGATTTTCTGTACTCAACTCGTCTCCAAAAATCAGCACTGCTTCATGCTCATTTGGTGTCACGTATGTAACTTTGTCGATGATATCCATCGGCACTTCTGCTGCCGGTGCCGGATTCAGTACGACTGGAATATTTTTTTCGTAACAAAACTCTGCGATATAATGAACTGTCTCAAGCGGAATCTCATGCTGAAGAACTACCATGTCATATTTCACCAGTTCGTCTTTGATTCCATCCACATAAGCCTTGTCAACTTTCCCATTTGCTCCCGGAACAACAATAATTGTATTGTCACTCTCACCAACTGTAATCATCGCAATTCCTGTCGGCACGCCTTCCAGAACCTGGATATGCTCTGTCTTTACGCCAACACGATTCAGATTGTCCAACATTCTGCGTCCATTGTCATCATTACCAACGCAGCCGAACATCTCGACTTCAGCACCAAGCTTTGCCATCGCAACTGCCTGATTCGCACCTTTTCCACCCGGGATATAACTCAAACTGTCGCCCATCAATGTCTCACCTTTAAGTGGAATTCTCTCTGCTGTTACAGTCATGTCTGTGTTAATACTTCCTACAACTGCCAGTTTCATAACTCTTTCTCTCCTTTTCCTATCATTTTTTATTCTCGTATCTCGCTTGTTCTCTTCTATACGTTTTGAAACGTAGTTCTGAAACCCGTTTCATTAATTTACATTATAGTAACAAAAAATGCCGCCGTCAATTACATTTGGTAATTTCAGCGGTATTGCATATTTTCTGCAAAATGTTATTATGCAGCTTGCATAAGTTTCTTTATTATTTTTTCTCTTGAGATGATTTTATATACTCTTCCACTTCAAAATCAAGAATGCCTCGGCGTTTTTGTTTCCCTAAATTGCACTAAAAAAGGTCCACCGGACCTTTTTGTCGTATGCTTGACAACAGAAAAAGACCGCCCCTCTTGGAACGGCCTTTAAAAATCTGAAATTTGAAATTATTTAAGGTTAACCTCTGCACCCTCAGCCTCAAGTTTAGCTTTGATGTCCTCAGCCTCTGCTTTGGAAGCACCCTCTTTAACTACCTTTGGAGCTCCGTCTACTAACTCTTTAGCTTCTTTCAGTCCAAGACCTGTGATCTCACGAACTGCTTTGATAACTTTAACTTTAGCTGCACCAGCGGATACAAGCTCTACGTCGAACTCATCTTTCTCCTCTGCTGCTCCACCCTCTGCTCCAGCTGCTGCTACTACAACACCTGCTGCTGCGGATACGCCAAATTCTTCTTCACAAGCTTTTACAAGATCATTTAACTCTAATACAGATAACTCTTTGATAGCATCGATAAATTCTGCTGTTGTTAACTTTGCCATTTTATTTTCCTCCATTTTTAACATTTTTATTATGAAATAGTTTTATGTCCGTCTCTGCGAGATCAGACAGGGGCGAGTATTATCTACTCTTACTCCTCTGTTGCAGCTTCTTCTGCTGCTGGAGCTGCTTCACAAGCCTCAGCTCCACCCTGCTCTGCGATCTGATTAAGTACACGAGCAAGATTTGTGATAGGTGACTGTAAGCTTCCAAGCAATTTGGAAATAAGTACGTCTCTTGATGGAATCTTAGCTAACTCGTTAAGAGCGTTCACATCATAAAGAGTGCCTTCTACAACACCTGCTTTTAACTCAAGAGCCTTAGCATCTTTTGCGAAATTGCAAATGATTCTTGCCGGAGCTGTTGCATCGTCTTTAGAAATTGCGATAGCGCTTGGTCCTTCCAAGTGCTCATCTAAAGCAGCGAAATCAGTTCCTTCAAAAGCTCTCTTCATCATTGTGTTCTTACAAACTTTGTAGATTACACCTGCTTCTCTGAGCTGTTTACGAAGAGCTGTGTCCTCAGCAACAGTCAGTCCACGGTAGTCAACTAATACAACACTTGCTGCATCTTTGATGTCCTCTGCAATAGCCTGTACTACTGGTTGTTTTAATTCAACTTTTGCCACGAATGGTGCACCTCCTTATTAGATTTTGGGTTATACACCGCCGATAGATATAAAATAAAACCTCTATATCCTAAGACAATAGAGGTTTGCAAATCATACATTTTGTATCGATCATCCCTCGGTAGGCGTCCTTGTATTCTGTCCTTACGTGCATCGCACACCTACTGTCTTCGGCAGTCCTTGAATAGATTATCATACACTCTTGCGTTTGTCAACTATTTTTTCGTATTAAATATCCTTTTTTGGTTATTTTTTCACACCAAAAAAGCTCCCCAGAAAGATTTCTCTTTCTGGGGAGTCCATATTTCTGTATGAATTCAGAAATGCTTATGCCAGCTTCATTGGGTTGATCTTTACACCAGGTCCCATTGTAGAAGTAAGAGTTACAGTCTTAAGGTACTGTCCTTTTACTGCTGCCGGTTTAGCTTTATTGATTGCATCGATCAGCGTCTGGAAGTTGTCTGCAAGCTGCTCTTCGGTAAAGGAAGCTTTACCTACTGGTACATGGATAATGTTTGTCTTGTCAAGTCTGTACTCAATCTTACCAGCTTTGATATCCTGGATTGCTTTTGTAACGTCCATTGTTACTGTACCAGCCTTCGGGTTAGGCATGAGACCTTTAGGTCCAAGTACACGTCCGAGACGTCCAACAACGCCCATCATATCTGGTGTAGCTACAACTACGTCGAATTCGAACCAGTTCTCGTTCTGGATCTTTGGAATGAGCTCGTCTCCGCCTACGAAATCTGCTCCAGCTGCTTTAGCTTCCTCAGCTTTAGCGTCTTTAGCAAATACAAGGATACGAACCTTTTTGCCTGTTCCGTGTGGCAGTACAACTGCTCCACGAATCTGCTGGTCAGCGTGACGTCCGTCACAACCTGTTCTGATATGAGCCTCGATTGTCTCATCAAATTTTGCTACTGCAGTTTTTTTAACCAATGCTACTGCGTCTGCTACATCATAGAGTGTTCCTCTGTCGATAGCTTTTGCAGCCTCAACGTATTTCTTTCCTCTTTTCATTATAAATAACCTCCTAGTGGTAATGTCGGGATAACCCTCCCACATCCATTTACTTCAGTTTCATCATTATCAAGGAAATTCTTTTCGTCAGGTTCGTCCGCGCGCACACCGCGCTTGGCCTCGCCCGTCTTAAAGAACAACCAGGGACTAGTCTACTACAGTTACTCCCATAGAACGGCATGTTCCAGCGATCATGCTGGCAGCTGCCTCTACAGTTGCTGCGTTCAGGTCTGGCATTTTTGTCTTAGCAATCTCCTCTACCTGAGCTTTTGTGATTGTAGCAACTTTATTCTTATTCGGAACACCAGATCCTGATTTGATGTTGCATGCTTTCTTGATCAGAACTGCTGCCGGTGGTGTCTTTGTGATGAAGCTAAAGCTTCTATCGTTGTAAACTGTGATAACTACAGGGATGATCATATCTCCCTGATCTGCTGTCTTAGCGTTGAACTGCTTTGTGAATTCAACGATGTTTACACCGTGCTGTCCAAGAGCTGGTCCAACCGGTGGTGCCGGAGTTGCTTTGCCGGCAGGAATCTGTAATTTAATATAACCTTCTACTTTTTTTGCCATTTCAATTACCTCCTTGTGGTAATGGCGGAACCATACGGCCCCTCCCACGTTTCGTATTTACGTTACACTCGTTTAATTTCTGCGAAACTAATTTCAACCGGTGTTTCGCGACCGAACAGCTCAACATTGATTGTAACACTCTGCTTCTGCGCGTTCATAGCCTGGATCACTCCGACTGTATCTGCCCACGCACCGGCAACAACCTGTACGGTGTCACCGACTTCAAAGTCTACTACAATGTTGTCCTGCTGAATTCCAAGTGGTGCCATCTCTGCATCTGTAAGCGGTACCGGCTTAGATCCCGGACCTACGAATCCTGTCACACCTCTTGTGTTACGCACAACATACCAGGTATCATCATTCATAATCATATGAATCAATACATATCCCGGAAACATCTTCTTCTGAGATACCTTCTGCACTCCGTTCTTAAGTTCAACAACGTCCTGCAGCGGAACTCTGACTTCAAGGATCTGATCCTCCAGATGTCTGTTCTCAACCGACTTATCAATGTTGGCTTTTACTTTGTTCTCATACCCGGAATAGGTATGAACTACATACCATTTTGCTTCTGACATAAACTCACCTTTCCTGCTCGTTAGTGTCTAGCCCAGATTGACCAGAATGTCAATTCCATGCTGAGCCAGGAAATCAACTAATGCGATGATTGCTCCCAGCACTACGGATACGGAAACTACTGCCGCCGTCTCTTTTACAAGTGTCTGCTTGTCTGGCCAAATGATTTTCTTAAACTCTGCGTCAAGACCTTTGAACCAGTTCTTCTTCTGAGTCTTTTGAGATTTCTCACTCATGACGTACACACTCCTTTACGACTATTTTGTCTCCTTGTGCAATGTGTGTGACTTACAGAACTTGCAGTACTTCTTAGTCTCCATGCGCTCAGGATGAGTTTTCTTATCCTTAGTCATGTTGTAGTTACGCTGCTTGCATTCTGTACATTCTAATGTGATTCTTGTACGCACAACTTCCACCTCGCTTTATATTTCTTTGTTAACTTGTTGCTTGGTAGCTTGCGAGGCTACCTAGTTTTTAGGCATAAAAAAAAGACCTACTTCCATTCGCTAGGATAGTGTACCATACTGCGAGATAAAAAGCAAGCCTTTTTTCTTTTGACATTTCGTACCCGTTAAATAAAAAAGTAAATTCCACATTGGGCTGAATCTAGTCTTACACTCTATTCTATGATCCCAAGCAGCCAGTCTCTTGCATTTATACGTCGGATTCCATCGTACTGCTCTTCCGGCTCTTCATCCATCGTCAGAATCATTTTCGGATAGTGATCCCGGATTGCCTGAAGCGGGCGCAATTCTCTCTGTAATATTTTTTCATCATGTACGGATAACGCGACCTGATAATAAATCATTTCCTGACTTTTCTGTGCCACAAAGTCCACTTCAAATGTATCGATCTTACCAACATAAACTTCATAGCCACGCCGCAATAGTTCCAGATACACAATATTTTCCAGAATATGTCCTGCATCTACCTGTCTGTTTCCCAACAGCATATACCGCAGGCCGATATCTACGACATAATATTTTTCGAGCGTTTTTAAATATTGCTTTCCTTTTATATTATAGCGCTTTGCCTGATAAATAATATAGCTTTCACTGAAGGCTTCCAGATATTTTTCTACCATTCTCGTATCAATCTTTCTGCCCTCTGAAGTCATCGTATCTGCAATCTTTTTGGACGACAATGGATTCCCGATATTGTCAAATACAAAGCGCAGCACGCTTTTTAGCATCATCGTATCTGTTACTTTCTTCCTGCTGACAATATCCTTCACAACAATCGTATTGTAAATACCTTCCAGATATTCCCGGATCTGCTCCGGCTGATTTTTCAGCTCCAGCGTATACGGAAATGAACTGTTCTGCAAATATTCCGCATATTTGATTCCTCTGTCATTCATACTTCCCGTACTCTCCACATATTCCTTGAACGACAGTGGAAGCATCTCAATCTGCACATATCTGCCTGAAATCATGGTCGCAATTTCACTGGACAACATATACGCATTAGAACCGGTCACATAAATATCTACATACTCCTTTATATACAAGCTGTCCAGTACCTTCGGAAAATTTTCGACATTCTGTATCTCATCCAAAAAAATATATGTCATTTTTCCTTCTATCAATCGTTCTTTCAAATAGGCATATAGCTTTTTATAGTCCGTCAATTCTTCATAATCTAAATCTTCAAAATTAATCGCGATTATCTGGTTTTCGTCGATTCCCTGATTTTTCAAATAATTCTGATATATTTTCAAAAGCATAGACTTTCCACAGCGGCGTACCCCGGTCACAATTTTTATGATTCGCTTATCCTTCCACGAAATCAATTTATCCAGATATTCTTTTCTTTCTACAATCATGATATCACCTCTTTTTTACATTATAATGTATCTTTTATTTAAAAATCAATACTTTTTACTATAAATGGTAAAAACTTTTTATTTCGCATTAGTTTTTGCCATTCTTTGCTATTTGCGAAACAATATTTTATTTTCTTCCTATTATATGTTGTAAATATTTTTCTATGCAAAAGCCCCTGTAAGATTTTCTCGTTCTTACAGGGGCTCTATCTTCTTATATGATGTTGGGGCAAAAACCCCAACTATGATGCCTGCGGATTGTTCTGTGCTTTGCACTCCCACACCTCGCAGCAAGAATGCCTCGGCATTCTTGAATTATCTTATTTTGCTCCAAGCAGTTTCTCTACGCTGACAAGTTTTACACTGAGTACAAAGATTTCTGATGCCTGTGCAAGTTCCTCAACTGTCGGGAAGGAAGGTGCAATACGGATATTGCTGTCTTTTGGATCCTTTCCGTATGGGAATGTTGCTCCGGCACCTGTCATGATCAGACCAGCTTCTTTTGCTTTTGCCACAATTGCCTTTGCACAGCCATCCATTGAATCGAAAGAAATAAAATATCCGCCGAGTGGCTTTGTCCATGTTCCGATTCCAAGTCCGCCAATTTCTTTCTCCAGAACATCTTCAACCTTTTCGAATTTCGGGCGAAGGATAGCAGCATGTTTTCTCATATGCTCATACATTCCCGGCATATCTTTAAAGAATCTTACATGACGGAGCTGGTTGAGCTTGTCATGTCCGATTGTCTGGAACTTCATAAAGCTCTTCGCATCTTCGATATTCGCTCTGGATGCAGCAAGTGCTGCAATTCCGGATCCAGGGAAAGAAACCTTGGATGTGGAAATAAATTTGAATACCATATCCGGATTGCCTGCTTTGATACATTCATTTAACAGTTCAAGGATAACGTCTCTCTTGTCATCATAAAGATGATGGATTGAATATGCATTATCCCAGAAGATACGGAAGTCTTTTGCTGCCGGTTTCAAGTGTGCAAATCTTCTGACTGTTTCGTCAGAGTAAGATACTCCCGTTGGGTTAGAATACTTCGGCACACACCAGATTCCTTTGATTGCAGGATCTTCTGCCACCAATTTTTCTACCATATCCATATCCGGACCTGTCGGAAGAAGCGGTACATTGATCATTTCAATTCCAAAATACTCTGTAATCGCAAAATGTCTGTCGTATCCCGGAACCGGACATAAGAATTTTACTTTATCTAATTTGCACCATGGTGTGTTTCCCATGATACCATGAGTCATAGCTCTTGATACTGTATCGAACATTACATTCAGGCTGGAGTTTCCGTAGATCAGAATATTTCTCTCTGGTACTTCTGACATATCTGCCAGTAATTTTCTTGCCTCTGTAATTCCATCCAGAACACCGTAGTTACGGCAGTCTACTCCATCAGAGCTTACCAGGTCACTGTCCCCATTCAGCACGTCCATCAGACCATTACTCAGATCCAGCTGTGCTTTTGACGGTTTACCACGGGACATATCCAAATGTATTCCTTTTGCTTTCACTTCTTCGAATTGTTTCTCTAACTGACCTTTTAACTTTTTCAGCTCTTCTTTCGTCAACTTGCTATACGGTTTCATACGGCATTCCTCCTGCTTTTTATGTTATCTTTTTCGCTATATGCTATTTTACCAAAATTTGAAGAAATTACAACATAAACTTGCATTTTCTACTAATTTTATAAAGAAAATGCTTATTTTTTCGTCTCCATATGCATTTCGCCGATATCATTCCGTCATTTACTGCATTCTCGCACTGAGCATGGCCGCTTACGGCATAATTCTTATTCGCGCAAGTGCGCATCCTGCTGGAGTTTTTTGTATAATAGGAAATGTAAGTTCCTATTGTATAATAAGAAGACAGCCATCCTGCGCCTCTGCGCAAAACGACTGTCTTCTTAATTTATATCCATTCTTATTATAGGCGCACTCTCAAATCCTCATCTTTAGGCAGACATATTTGCAATGTTTTACTCTGCTGCCTCTTCTCCGGCATAAGCTGCAAATACAGACTCGATACTGCTGTCGCAGGATTTCTGATTAGCCTCTTTACCAATGTAGAATCTTGTCTCTGGATCCTGCGTATATGTCAGCTCAGCCCATGCTTTGATCGGTGCTGTAAATCCGTCAGCGTCCTTAGCATCTTTGTTGAATGCGAACAGGAATGGCTCCTGAATCAGCGCTGTACCGTCAGACATAGAATGTGCAACTTCAAGGTTTGTAAGTGCACCCTTTACAAGGTCTGTGTACATCAGGTTCACGATTGCATTTTCATCAAGAATATTCATAGACTGCTTGTATCCCCAACGTCCTGTTGTCACATCTCCGTCCACCTGCGGATCATAAAGATATACGCGAACGTTATTCTTTACTGCATAGTCATTCACTCTTGAGATAACGGCACGTGTTTTCTCATCTCCGGCGCCGCCGATCATAACCATTGCATTTCCGTCTTCATTCAGAAGCCATTTCAGCTGTCTGTATGTTACCGGATATACATTGATCTGCTGGTCCGCTGAGAAGATTTCGCTTCCATAGCTGTTAAATACATCGCGCAAGTGATCTGTTTTTGAATATGTAGAAAGTTCAATATTGTTATTTTTGATAAAATCGAACATCTCTTTTACACTTGCATCATACTCATCCGTAATATAATCACGGATCTGGTTACCATTCTCATCAAGAACCGGATTTCCGTCATCATCGAATCTCTTTGTGTAGATTCCCTTTGAATCACGCTCAACCATTTTCTCAAATGCATACATGATTGGGCAGGAAGTGCTTCCGTTTCCGGAGTTGCTGTAATCTACTTTGTTGTCTTTGTTGTATACAAATACGATCGGCTGCTGAAGTCTTCCAACCGTAACCTCTTTGCCATCTGCATTTGTATAAGAAAGTGCTGTTGCATGCGTAGATGGATACTCTACCCAGTCATCTAAGTTTGTCAGATATCTGGAAACCATCTCACCATACATATAGTTCAGCTTTGTTCCAGGTGTTGTCTTCTCATTAGACATACGAACGAATAAAGATCCGTCATCACCATTGTTGATGTTAAAGTCATAAGAGTATACTGTATCAATACCGTACTCTTTTGCATATTTGTTGATAAACGGGCTCATTGCACGGCTGTTATGGCACCATGATCCGCTAAGCTGAATCATGTAGTTTCCTTCACTGCCAAGAATGTCGATAAGTTGATCGTACGTAATATCCTGGAATACGATATCTTTGTCTTCAAATGTATCGATTCCGTCCTGACGATCTTCGTCAGCTCTTGAATGTGCATTAAAATCTCCATATGCATATTCTTTTTCAAAATCATAATCCGTAGAAGAAAGGCTTGTCTGGCTCTCAAGCTTATCAGCCTTATTAGCTTTGTTTTCTGTTGTTGCCTGGCTGCTTCCACATCCTGTTATCATTCCGACTGTCATTACCGCAGCAAGAACAGCCGAGATCATTTTTCTTTTCATCATTAAATCTCCTCTCTGTCTTCCTAGCACATCGGAACGGATACTTCTTCATCAGATCCGCCAGATCCACCTGTTGAAGTATATTCTTTTTCCAGTTCTGTGAGGTCCGCATAGTTTGGTACCATACTTGTCTGATCAGCACTCAGATAGCTGTCTACGACTTCGCGTGCCTCTGTTACAAATTTCTTAATATCATCAGAAGTATATCCTTCCGGTACTTTTCTTGCATCTGCAACACTGGCAGCTTTGATTGCCAGACGTGCATACTCAATTTTAGCAGCATCGAAATTTTTCATATCTTCTTTATTCACTTTTTCCTGCAGGTCCAGGTTTTTGTCGAGTGCGTTGTAGTACTCCACTGCACGGTCGATCTTTGCCTTGCAATCTTCGGAGTAAGTAACCTCTCCAATTTCTTCAATCGCTTCGTTCGTTCTTGTAACAGAAGCTTTTGCTGAGAATGCTGAGAGACCAAGACATACAACTGCAGCTACGATTAATGCGATGGTTGATTTTTTCATGATTTACGCCTCTCCTTTCTCTAATTTCTCGTCCTCTTTTGCAAATACTTCGTCATTCAGAAGTCCATTCTGACGAGCTACAACTGCTGCACATACGCTGGCATCTGTAACATTTGTAAGAGTACGTACCATGTCTGTAATGTTGTTGATTGGAATCAGAAGTACTACTGCTGCGATTGGCAGATTCACTGCGCTGAACAGAGATACTGCTGTGATAACTCCAACTCCCGGCATTCCGGCGCTCCCAAGGGAAAGTACCAGACACATAAAGCACATAACAAGGTACTGGCTTACTCCCCAGCTCTGTCCTGTTGCATTAAGATAAAACATTGCAAGAAGAATTGGCCATACACATGTACATCCTGCCATACCGATTGTTGTTCCAAGAGGTGCTGTAAAGTTTGCGACCTCCTCATCAACACCAACTTTACGGATCAGTCTGTCGATTGTGATTGGCATTGTTCCAACACTACTTGTTGTTGTAAATGCTGTTGCCTGTGCGTCAAATGTTTTCTTAAAGAACTTCAGCGGATTGACCTTGGCAAATGATTTCAAGATTACCGCATTGACAACATATGACTGGATAAGACATGCAACAAACACCATCACAACAAGAAGTACGAGCTGTACCAGCGCCTCTTTGTCGCTTAAGAGCTGACTTGCAGAGCATGCTGTCAGGCAAAGCACTGCGTATGGTGTAAGATCAATCACATATTCAAGAATGTTGAAAATGACCTTTTTAACTGCCTCAATCAGTTTCTTGATCACAAGAACTTTATCTTCCCCCTCTTCTGAAGAAATGCTTACATAAGCAACTGCAACTGCAACCGCAATAATGATGATCGCAACAATATTATCTGCTGCCAGATCTGCTGCGATATTGCTTGGAACCAGATTCAGAAGAATGGTATCAAAAGATGTTTCCATCTCCTGATAAGCGCTCAGTGTAGCGTCTGTGACACTGGAAATGTCTGCGAACACTGCACCTGCTCCTTTACCAATATTAGTCACTGCCCCAACAACAAGTGTGACAACAATGGCTGTTACAGATGTTACAAGAAGCCAGAATACTGATTTCGTTCCGATTTTTTTCATCTTCTCTTTATCGTTCAGAGAAATCAGTCCTGAAATAACCGATACTAAAATTACCGGTGCTACCAAAGCTTTGATCAGTTTTACATAAGCCTGTCCAATTAAATTCAGCCACACAAGGTATGTGTTCCCCTCTGAAGCAAATACTACTCCAATGACAGCACCAATGACCATACTGATCAGAATTACAACTGTCCAGTTCACTCTGTACGCGATCCAGTTCAGTGCTTTAAAAGAAAGCAGAGCGATCATAAGTACGAGAAGAGCTATCCAGTTTACACTTAAAAGTGCATCCATTTTGAAAAACCTCCTTTTTCTTCTCCTTTAGATTAGAAATACTTATAGTTACTGATAAGGAATTCTATTTCCTTATAAAAATGTATGTCCCCGCCTTCCATCTGTCATATTGTTTCAGGCAATCACATACAAATCCCGAATAATCATACATCTGATATCCTTCATTTGTCCAATAAAGATTTTTGATAAAAGCATCTCTATATATTCTTTTTTTCAATAAAGCTTTCCCTTTGTATGTCTTGTATATTTCGGTGAAAATGTTGTATACTTCATTTGTACGAAACTACAATATATTTTCAGCAAAATTACAGGAGGCAGACACGAAACATGTTTAAATTTTTCAAAAAAATTTATAAACCACTGTTCTGTTTTTGTCTGTGTTTTTTCTCTGTCTTTGTCCTGATTGGCTGCTCAGGCGGTCAGACCAATGATACATCTTCCGGAAAGAAAAGCGGGAAACGAAGTTCTGCTCTTCACCAAGAGATGGCAATTGGAAGTGAAGCACCGGATTTTACCGCCAAGTTGAATAACGGCGAAACTTTTACCCTCTCCGATAAGAAAGGACAGGTTATTCTTTTGAACTTCTGGGCGACCTGGTGCAGCAACTGCGTCAAGGAAATGCCCGCCATCGAGAAGCTTTATGAAGAGTATGGTGACCAGATTGTAATTGTCGGAGTAAATGTAGGCGAAGATGAAGATACTATTGATACATTTATCGAGGCAAAGAATTATTCATTTCCGGTTGCCTGCGACACCGAAAGCAATATCAGTAATCTTTATCCAAGTGCCGGTATCCCCTATACAGTTATAGTAGGAAAAGACGGACTTGTTACCGAGACATTTCTCGGAGCAAAAGATGCAGACAGCCAGTACACGAAGCTGCGCCGTGCTTTACAGGAAGCTTACGAAGCAAACTAATTCACGACAGACTCCAGATTCACAAGCAATTTAGATAGTCTGGCTCAAGTCCGATGAATCTAAAGCCGGTTTAAACACACATGAATTCAGACCGCACAAAGTAAGCAGTACACTTAGCACTTTATCTCAGTCGAGAAGACTCCCACCTCTTCAG
>NZ_HF986220.1:0-5849 GCF_000431435.1 Veillonella sp. CAG:933 | reverse complement strand
GCTTTGCTGACCAGAATCACGCGCCAAGTCTCACGGATGTTCGACTTGAATATTTTGCAAACCCGTATAGCAGACAGGAAAAAATATAAAAAAAGAAAGGAGTTACACATGAAAGTTGTAATGTATGGAACAAAAGCATGCCCGGACTGCGTCGAGGCAGAAGAAATTTTAAAAGAAAAAGGAATCCAATATCTGTATATGGAATTTTCCGACAATATCGGATATCTGAAACGTTTCCTCACGCTCCGCGACACAAACCCGATCTTTGATGAAGTAAAGGAAAACCACTGGGTCGGCGTTCCTTGCTTCCAGTTCCAGGACGGAAGCCTGTCACTGGACATCGACGAAGTCGTAAAACGGGCAGAGGAAGAAGTTTAAATAAATCCACATTTTTCCCTTAATAGCAAACGCTGCCAACAAAAAAAGAGCGAAAAGCATGCTTATTCTAATACTTTTCGTTCTTTTTTCTCTATCACTATTCAAAAAATCTATCATGACTTAGCGAACGCAGTTGCCGTCACGGATATAAGAATCAGTATACAGCCTGCCATCGACGAAAGGCTTGCACTCTCATGCAGGACTAAAATCCCCACGATCATACTGGTCACCGGTTCAAATGTACTTAAAATTGCCGCATCCTGGGCCCCCACATACTGTACGCCATACTGAAAAAATCCCACTCCGATAAATGCTGCGCCAAGGGACAGAACAAATGCTGCGATCCATGCGTTTACATTCATATGAAGTACAAAACTTCCCGATACTTTTCCAATCAAAAATACCATAATGGAGCCAACAATATTCATATAAAATATCATCTTCATAGCAGGGATATCCTGCAGCCCGCCCACTTCCAGATATAATATGTAAAATGCATACGTCATTCCGGATATAAGCGCAAAAACAAATCCCATCGGCTTTGCCTCACCGCCGCTTCCTGCATAGGACAGGAAAATACCGATCATGCACAGACCAACACACACCATTTTCAGCTTAGGCACACGTCTTCGTAGGAATATCAGACTGCCAAGCAACACAAAAACCGGATATCCAAAATGAATGACCGTAGCCATACCTGACGGCATATAATCGTACGCACTATACAAAAGAAGCGCTGTGATGCCATAGCCAAACACCGTCACACACAAAATCTTTTTTTCGTCCTCCATAGATACCCCCATCGGAACTTTCCGCACTTTCAGGTAAATGTACAGCGGAATGATTGCCAGGGCAAACCTTAAAAATAATGCTCCCACTATCGTGCTTCCATCCGCGCAGATCACTTTCACAAGCAATGGCATAAAACCAAAGTAGACTGCGGACAGCAATAAATATATGAATCCTTTTACTCTTGTATTCATCAGCTCAGTTTCTTTTCCTTTTCATTATACTGTGCCAGCTTACTGTCATCCATCTCCCACAGCCAACGCCCACCGTCACACATAGACAGATCCGGACAGTCACCTCTTACATAGGCATAAATCGGCGGCTCATCTTTATATTTTTCAATTGCCTCTGTCAGCTTCTCGATCATACGTGGTGCATCTTTCGGAACTTTTCCTTTCACACGAAGTTCCAGGAAGTCATTAAATCCATCATAAAGCATTTGATGTCCGTCCGGCCCTTCTTTCAGAAGCCCAATCAATGTACGCTCTTCTTCCATATTTTCCACTTCATCTGCCGGAATAAATGCTCCGGATTTGATATCTTCATAAAGTGCAACCTGATTATGAAGAAATAAAGAGAAGTTAACAATACGATCCGGCTGCGTCTTGTTCAGGAACTCTGCCAGAGCAATTGCATTTTCCTGACCTCTGCCTTTACCGGCAACACCAGACATAACATGTGCATCAAAAATCAATCCGACTCTTTGGATTCTTGCGATTTCTTTATACGCCTGATCCTGGGTATGCTCTTTTCTCATAAACTTCAACACATCATCCAGACCACTTTCAATCCCCAGATATAAATGTCTCACCTTGCGGTCATATAATTCCTGAAGTTCCTCATCACTTTTCAGCCGGATACTTGTTACAGTCGCATCCATGTTGATCATCTGACAATCCGGAAAATATTTATCGATCAAATCAAGTATCGCACGCAGTCGGTCCATTTTCAGTCCAAATGCATTACCATCTCCAAGAAATATCTTTCTTGGATTTCCTCCCAGATTCTTCACTCGTTGCAGTTCCTCTTCGACCTGCTCAAGCGGCAGCTCACGATATTTTAAATCTCTGAACAGATTACAGAATTTACATTTATTATAAGAGCAGCCGACCATGACCGGCAGCATGTAAGATGCACGTTCCATTGGCGCACGACAAATTCTACCTTCATATTCCATACCATTACCTCCAATTCAACCTACTACTTTTAAATCCGTAAGATTCCACCTTCTTGAGTGCATACATATTACACTTATCCACAGGTATTCATATTATAACACAATTTTTCCAAAATCAATGCCCTGTCCTCACTCATTTTCCACATTTCTGAAGATTTTCTTACGGTTTCGTGAAGATTGTGTGACATCTCTTGAGTCCCTTTTGCATTCATTATAAAATATGAGTTGCTCACAGGGAGGTATAAGTGATTATGGGAAACAAAAAGAAACAGACAAATGAATTTGACAATTACTTCGATGATGATTTCGAAGTTGTATATGAAGATCTGGAGGATCTTGGGAGCTATTTGAGTGAAGATAGTTCTGATAATAACGATGATTACGACGATTATGACGGTTATGATGGCGACACCGACTATTATGATGATTATGATGATGATGACGACGATTATGATGACAATTATTATGATGATGATGACTATAACAGCAACGGCAGAGATTCAAAAAAGAAAAAGCGCAACGGCAAACAGGATCCGGATTACAAAAAATCCAAGAAGAAAAAGCGTCTCGGACTGCCCAATGTAGGAAAACCGGTTGCAAATATTGCTAAGACCGGCATTAACGCGACTAAAAAATTAGTTGGAACCATTCTCCGGGCAGCCACACTGATTTTAATCGCTCTCATCATCCTGATATTGTTGAAAGCATTTTTAAGTAACGCCGGTTCTTATGGAAAAATCCTGTTACTCGGACAGACGAAAGATACCACACTGATCGCATACCTGGCTGTCGGAGCTGTGCTGGTCGGTTATGAACTGCTCAACTTCTTCTGGGCTGCCAGCCGTACACGCGCCAGAAGCAGACACAACAATCGTCTGGATACCGGACGCGGGCTTTTGTCCTTTGTTATCATTTACGCCGGTTCCTATCTGGCCGCCATGTTCAGTCACCTGATTCCAAGTTCTCCAAGCTGGCTTACCGGTGTACAAGGAGGACTGTCTATTTACGGTGGTCTGAAAGCCACACTACTGCCGCTGTGCATTGCAGGAGTAGTAAGCTGTGTGGTCAGGAAAATTATAGTAAGATAAGATTCAAAACTGTATCTTTTATAAACTTCTTGAAACTAATTTCAATATATGCTATATTAAAAATAGAAAAGAACAACCGCCACAAGGGGTTGACTTCATTAGTTTAAGTAATCATGGAATTACCACCCTGTAACACGGTTGTTCTTAGTTTAGTATATCATTTAAATCTATTTCATTCAATTAGTTTTTATCTTCCGCACAATTCTTCTAATCAGCAATATGAGCAAAATAATCAGCACAATTACAAGTACAAAAATGCCCGCTATGATAGCCGAAAATTTATTCGGGTGTTTTACAAGATCAATCATATTCCAGCTGTCTTCCACAACCTTGCGGTCGTGTTTTTCATTATAATATTCCGACACATTTGCAATACCATCACCATCTGTATCATCAAAGGACTCCATATATCTGGCAATGGCAGCCCATGCTTTCAGCTCCTGATTGCCTTCCATAATTGCCTGATCTTCCAGGTTTTCGATTGGATTTCCATCTTTGTCCTTCGGCGTAATAGACAGCAGTCCATAAGATGTGTCCATGACAGCACCGAGCATCTGCCCTGTATATAGGTCTGTCACCACATGATACAGCTTGTCATCTTCTATCTCTTCTCTGTTTCCTTCCCCCTGCGCTTTCATCAGATAGCAATCTGTCACTTTATTAAGTATCATGCGATGCGGATTGTATGTAAAGTTAAGACCACTACAATAAAGTCTGGCAATCGTCATAAAATCTGAAACAGACGCATCAATTTCCGCCACAAGTTTCAATTCTTTTCCTGTCAGATAAGCGCTGATCAGCGGATAACCCGCCAGCCCATCCTTCCCAATTCCAAGTGAAAATGAATTGTAGACCTGTTCGACCGTGACATCCCCTTTTGTATAAGTATCACGTACTGTTCCGCTCGGAACAACCGCCACATCGACCGGATCACCGTCGTAGTACTCAGAATTTTCCACCGCATACACATATGCATCAGACATGATGTCTCCGAGATTCAACTCCTCATGCTTATTATACATATCGTCCACACTGCTGAATTCAATATCATTTTCCGCAAGAATCTGATCTTTTGTATATCCAAAATGTGACAGATAATTCGTATCAACCGTCTCCATCAGCTTATCAATCCGCTCCTGTGTTGCAGCATCCGCCTTTATCTCATCCGTAACCGGAATCAACTCGTAAGTATCCACATCCCAGCGTCCATCATCTTTCTGCGTCATAGAAATCGTTCCAAGATTTCTTCCATATTCTCCACAGGAAACAATATAAGTATCTCCGTGCCGAATCGGCTCATCTAATTGTGTATGTGTGTGTCCGCTGATAATCAAATCTATATCCGGCACATTTTTCGCAAGAATCTCATCTTCAGATTTATCTTCATCTTCCACGGTACCACTATGAGATACGCAGGCAATCATATCCACGTCCTCATTTTTCTTAATCTCTTCCACCGTCTTCTTAGAAGCCTCGATCGGATCTTCAAAAAGCAGTTCGCATGTTGGCGCGCAATCCAGCGAATCTTTACCAAATACACCAAAAACTGCTATTTTGACATCACCTTTCTGTACAACTACATAATCTTTCACACCGTAGTTCTCAAATGCATCTTTAATCTGCTGCTGTCCTTCCGTTAAGCCCGCTTTCTCCATAGCGCTCCAGTCCACATTACAAACGACCAGTGACGGAACATTTTCACCGGAAGCCTTTGCAGTATTCAGCATATTAGCAAGTCCACTGGAACGATAGTCAAACTCATGATTTCCCCAGGTCGTCACATCACATCCAAGATAGCCTAGCATACGAAGCTCTGCCGCCTCTGTCTCATACACCGTCTGGATCAACGTTCCCATAGAAAAATCTCCACCATCCAGATAGAGCGTATCCGGGTTTTTTTCTTTCTGCTCGTCAATTAAAGTCTTGAGCCTTGCAAATCCTCCGACCTCTTCTTGTTTTCCATCAACGATCGTAGAAAAACTGTTCAGATGTGAATGCGTATCATGTGTAAATAATACGTCCAGATGTTTACCCGTGTCCGCGGCTTTTGCATTCACCCCAAGTGTCGGCAGCATCCCCACGCAAAGAGCAATCGCAAGTACAAATGCGGTTATCTTTTTCGTTCTCTGCATATATCTCTCCTTTATCAATTCTTTCGTTCTCTACTATTTTTAGTAATCATACTATATTTTTTATAAGCTCGTCAACGCAAAAAACCTCAGAAATTATTATTCCGAGGTTTTGCATAAAAATGCGGATGACAGGACTTGAACCTGCACGTCGGGGACACTAGATCCTAAGTCTAGCGCGTCTGCCAATTCCGCCACATCCGCATAAGAAAATAAAAACGCAATACCTAATTCCCATTAAGTTTGCGTTATATTCACAGTGAGCGTGCGGGGATTCGAACCCCGGAC
>NZ_HF986219.1:0-9328 GCF_000431435.1 Veillonella sp. CAG:933 | reverse complement strand
ATTTCCGGAGTTTAATGTCCAGCCAGTCCCAGGTATTTCGGATATATACCTTGATCCTTGCTTCATAGGCTCCAGTCCTCTGATACATGTTTTTGCGATACATGCATGGGCAGATATATCCGGCTCTTGGAAACGAAGGTCTGCGTCCACGAATGTTTGGGTCTTCCTCTTCCCAGTTTTTCAGATTACTTTTATAAGAAGAGACCTTGCCGATTGCTTCATTGATCGCAGCACGGCGAAGGAAACTCGGAAACTTATAAAACTTTTTGTCAAAGTCATAAACTGTTTCCGGATGCTTCTTCGTAAAATGGCATAGCCGTTCCACATACTGCTGACGAGATAGTGACAGATCGATCTTTTTGATCTCTGCCCATTCTTTTAGACAGACATCGATCAGAAAGTTCACGGCATGGCGATAGACTTCCACGGTTCCGTGAAAGATATGGTTGTATGTCTTGATCTTTACTTTATATGTGGAAAGTATCTTCATGTCGTAGTCTCCTTTCTGGTTATGATCTTCTTATTATAAATATGAGTGAAATTATCGCTTTCATTTTTCACATATAAAAAAGTCAGTCCCGATAAATTATCGAAACTGACTACAAAATAATGATTCATTCCTTTTTCCTTATCTGATCTTTAATTTAATACAAGAACATCTATAAAATCATATGACATGGTTTTAAGATCCAAAAAGCATCTGGATATTTTGGAGCATTCGCAGATAAAAATGCATTTGCTTCATCAATAGATCCTGTATTAATTTCCTCATGAATATCGATACCACCAGTGACACCAAACTCCATGCAAATTAATGTGTAAAAATTTATATTTTTCTCATTCAGCATATCGATCAGCTCCCCTTTCACATTAAATGTAAAGCTGAATCAAATTGCATGGAATGAATCATCTGTTAGAGTATAACAGACAAAATATATCAATGTATACAGGAAATTACTGGTAGTTTATCCTTCCATCAGAAATGATTCTACATCTTTCATGGAACCCAACTGAAATTTTTCTCCATTCCCAATAGCTCCGTAATACATTCCATTCTCATCTACAAAAAAGTTGTAATCTGAATTAGAATATGTCTCAAACGCTTCTTTTCCCAACTGATCTGGTGCAAATTCTACTTTTCTCATATTATTTCTCCTCATTTTTATCATATTTATGTTTCAATTCTGGATTATCGAAAATATTTCCTATGATTACACACTCTTCAGGATCTTGTGCTTCTCCAAAGAAATGGTTATACATCCATCCTTTTCTTGTAAGTGTCCAAGATGCATACTTCTCGTTCCAATGGACAATTGTACAACTTCCACATTTAAGAATGTCATTTTCAAAAATCAGCTTTCCACTTTTGTCTCTCAATCCTGTGCATTGACAGATGGTAGATTCATCTACTTGATGCGTTAGATTACAGAATCCAATTCTTCCCGTTCCGATTTATCAATATACAATTTGACAGCATCCTTAGGATAAGAAAAATATTTCTCCTGAAAATCGTAAGAAGCGTTTTTAATGCTGTTCAAAATGTGTTGTTCTCTTTCTGCCTGACCAGTTTTTCGTGCTGCTTTATTATCTAGTCTTCGTAACCGGCTGTAAGCATATCCACCAAAAGATTGCACTGCTTTTTTTGATAAAAACATCTTTTGGTGATCTAACAGCTCTTGCCCGATTGGAGAGACATACAAATAATGTTCTGGCTTTAATCCAAGCAATTCAATGGTATTTGGATTACAATTACTTAGAAGACTGATCAATTTGTTAAGCGAGTAGATCATAGTATCTGTTGTTTTATCACATCGTTGTCCAAAATTCTTGTTCGTTAAGATTTCCTCTTTTCGATTGACTGCACAACCCCTGATATCCAGATCTGATGTTTCAATATTGGTTCCATATGCATGAGATCCACCCAATCCAAGAAGGATGATATGATCTCCCAGATGTGGATCTGTTTTCAAAAAATCATATTCGGGTGATTTTAATTTTTCTGTAATCTGTGTGATAGTCATGATTCTCTCCTTTTACAATTTATTTAGTGGGCATCTGTTACATGTTTCTTCTGCTCCCTTTTGAAAATTTGGTGTTAATTTTGCATGCACGCAATATTCATCACACATTTCTCTTTTGATTTCTTCCAGAATACTTGTTACTGTTTTGGATCCTTTGTTGACATCTTTTACAACGCCTGTGAGCTCTTCTGTGATTGAATTTTCCTCTGTGCCTTTATGGATTATGTTTTCAACGATCTTGTATAATTGATCGATCTTTTCATCTGGCAGTTCATCGAAGTCACAATTGTCTGTTAATGCATCTAATCTGCATTTTGAACAGTCATCTTGCAGGTTACAAAATCCTCTTAAATCGTATATCTTATAGTCTCTTTCCATTTGATTTTCCTTTCTTCTTAGTAAAACAGGACAAGGGAAATTCCCCGTCCTGCATAACAATTAAAAATTACCTTTCTCATATTCCAAAATCTTCTGCCAATGTTTTGCCATTGGACCTGTTGGATCATAAAAATATCCTGCTTTCATAAGTAGCAGTTGATCCAGATTGCAGTCATTTTCACAGAATCTTTTATTTCGAAATTTCATCAAAAGATTCTGTTTTAAGATATGCTTTTTCGCATCTTCTTCAGATAAACATAAAACATCATTTGCTCCGCTTGTCTTATTTTTTAAAGCAAATTCGTAAATGACTCCGTCATCTTTTAAGCAAAATTCCTGATCCCAGTATTGTACGGTAACCGTAATATATTTACGACCAATTTTTTTAATTTCAACCGGATCAATGTGATATACTTGTTTCATCTGATCTGAATCGTATTTCTTGGTTACAACATAAGCCGTATTTCCAACGGCAAGCTCTTTTTTGTTAATCTCCATAACTTTTCTCCTTCTTTTACAAAATATCAAATATTCCAAGTTCTCTGCCTCTTGCAATCACACTAGATTCATCAATATAAAAGTGAACTGCAACCTTTGAAATATTGATTCTATGACCTTCACTTTCATTTTTATTAACCTGCTGCAAGAATTCTTTTGTTGGTATCATCAATCTTCGTGCCAGATTTTTACATTCTGCATGATCTTGCATTCCGGTTTCTATCTCAAAAAGTGCCTCAGCAAGAAGCATATTTTCTCTTTCTTTAGAGAGGAAAGGAATCAGTATCTTATGTTCTTCTCCTGTTGCATGAGATAATTGATAGCTGCCACTATATGAACTCATCGCTCCTGAGTAGTTTACAGTATATCCTTTCTTAATTAAGATTTCTTTCACATCTTTGATCACAGGAGTCTGGATCTCATACATCTCTCTGATAATACGAATGATTTTATTATAAATTTTTTCTTTCTTCATGATTTTTCACTCCTTGACTGTAAAACGGATACATTGCTTTATATATTTCCTTTTCCATTTGATGAAGTTTCGTTTCATCGATTGTTACTGGAATCAGAAATAAAAACTCATGTCCATAACCCAAAATACTTCCAATTTTCAAATTTCCAAAAACTAGTCTTACATCTTTGAAAAGTTCTGTTTGAGACAATTTTAAAGCTTCTTCTTTCTCCACTTCATATAATTTATTTTCAGGGTTGATGTAAGGGATATAACAATTGAATGCAATATAATGTTCCTTTTCATATTCGACAAGATATTCAAATTTCGTATATGTATTATCACTATTCAAAAGCTTTTTGTATGCTTCCTGTAAATCCTTTTCTTTTAAAGAAAAAAGAATTTCAAGATCATTTGTTAATAATCCCATACGACAATTGAAATATTTAGAATCCAAATGTAAAAACATTTTATCAAACTCTTCAGCACAATGAATTTCAATGATTTTTTCTTTCATGATTTTCTCCTTTTTAACGATTGCAACTGTATTTTCTATGAACGATATGTATTCCAATATGATTTTGATCGTACAGTTCATGCAAAATTTCCTGATCATCATAAGTTAGTAAAATATCTGCACATCCTGGAAACTGATATGTAATGACCTTTGTCAATAGTAAATTAACAGAAATCACAACAAATTTTTATTTTATTGTTTCTGAAGATATCCAGAAAGAGTTCCGATGTATCAGTTCCCGGCATTGGCCACTCTGATATACGTGGATTGGTTACCAACAGGTCAATGGTCCGCCGCGAACTCTAGCTGTCTCCCTCACGTGGATCACAGATATTACTGTGCCAACAGAGTTTCCTCGTAGATAGTTCAAACCTAAACATGTTCGAAACTCTTTCGGGATGCCTTCAGTTGCAACTTTAATTACAGGCTGGATGATGTATGCGGCAGAGACCGGCTTACATCATCTTGATTATCATTTATAGCACATCGATCAGTATGTCAAGACTACACAGTACCGCCTTTGGCGGCTTGGTCTTGATATGGTGATCGATGTGTTATATTTATATTAGTAAATATTATCTGTCATCATTCCCCATATGAAACAAGCAAGCTCTCTCGCAATTGCTGTTTTTGCAATATTATATTTCTTGCCATCTTTCAGAACCATCTTATAATAGCGCCGTCTCAGACGCTCATTTGCCCTGTCTGCATAATTGATTACCTGCGGTGAATTTCCCGCCTGTCGTGATCTTAAGACTCTTGATTTATATCCGATCTTTCCACGGGTATAACTTTGTGCGGATTCTACCAACAGTCTGCGTACATGGGTGTTCCCTGCTTTTGTAATGCCAAGTCCGTTTCTGTCATCGCCACTGGAATGCTGTCCAGGTACCAATCCAAGATACCCTGCAAACTTTCGTGCAGATACAAAACGCTGAAAGTCTCCAACTTCAACAATTACAGATAACGCAGTATGTGTCTTGATTCCTAGAAAACAGGTTAACTTACTGACAGATTCTTTATACTCTTCTTTGAATGCTAGTTCTTCAATCCTCTGATCCAGACGGTTCAGTTTATCTGTCAGAATTGTATAAGTCAGCAGATATTCATCCAGGATCTCTTTGTAAAGCCCTGCTGGTTTTAATGATCTCAGCCATTTCACATGTTTTGCTGTCCAGTTACCACTTCCATCATACTGATAACCCTGACGTAAACAGAAAGAAAGGATCTGTTGTTTGATCTTTTTCAATTCCGCTTTATGATCATCACGCATACGGATGAATTCTTTTGTCTGATTATCTGTTTCCGTTGGAATATGTACCGGACTGTAATTGTGCTGTGCCAAGGATCTGGCAATGATCTCCGCATCTCTTTTGTCTGTTTTGATCCGTCTTTTGCTTCGTTGTTCGAGCATTGTAGTTGGTGCAAGGATCACACATTCCACATTAAAATTTTCCAATTGATGATACAAAGAATACCCAAGGCATCCTGCTTCGTAGCCACACACAAATCTTGTATCCTCTCCATATATAGTGCGAAGAAATGCAAGATATCTTAATACATTCTTGTAACTGGCTGGTGTTCTCTGGTAATGAGATGCCTTTTCATCTTCATATTTGCAAGAACAAAGAGTAAAACTTTCCTTATGAACGTCCATTCCTACGTAAACTGTGTTATAATTCATATAATGACCTCCAATTTGTATGCGGTAATCCCTGTTACCATTGTTAGTTTTCAATTCATAGTATACAGGTAAATCCACGATCCTACAAACTTGGGGGTCATTACATATTGTCTCTCTCAGTAGTTCTGTGATCAATTCCGCTAATTCCTGATGCAAATGAAATTTTACTGGATACAAACAATCTCCTTTTTCAATGTAAGGAGGATCAACAAAAATACAAGTATCTGGATTCCAATACATTTCTTCGATCAGTTCCATTGCATTTTTATTTGTCACTTCGATCTGATTACTCATAGAATGTATCTTTTTGATCCGTTTGATCAGAGTGTCAGGAAGCCAGCGATCTTCCATGTTTGATTTTGGATTTGCTGTTTGAATTCCTGAAAAGCTACAACGATTGATCACAAGAAAGTAGAATGCACGATCAATCGTTGAAATGCTTGCTTTGAGCATTCGTTTCTGGTACAAAAAATAGGATTCTCTACTTGGCTGATATTTTCTGATCTTATCAATGAGTTCTTCGTACTTCTCATTGCATACCGTATCCCAAAATGCATACACATTCGGATCCAGATCATTTAATATCAGTTTTTCAATCATTCCGGATTCTAAAAGTGAAAGACCAAAACTGGCTCCGCCACAGAAAGCTTCTACAAAATATTTCTTTCCTTTGATATAAGGCAGCAGCTGATCGATCATTTTTGATTTTCCACCAGGATATCTTAAAGGTGACAGCTGCTTTTTTAACCTTGATTTTTGGATGATCGGGCGATGATCTGATACTGGTTTTTCTAAGATGATATCTGCTTGACTGTAATCTTCTTTTCCATTTTTATAAAGAAGCCCCTGACAGTCTGGACACCAAAATCCGAATTCGCCTTCTTCAAATCCATCTCCGTCATATCCGCAATATTCACACTTCATTTTTTCTCCTTTTTAAAAAATCTCTTTGATGATATACAACTGCTCCAAAATAAGGATGGCAAACAACAACAGCAATACGATTATCATGAAAATCAGATACAGTTTGCTAGCTATAGTTGGTTGCATGATCAATCCATTGTATCCCATTATCAGGAAATATCCGATTCCACCAATGATCTCACATATCACAAACACATACTGAGATGATTTGCAATTCTTCGAAAACTTTCTGTTTTCTTCCATGTAACGATCAATGATCTTATCATCATTGAATTTTTTTGCTTTTTTAAAGCGACGATTTTCATCAATTTTCACAAGAATCGCACTTGCGGTATATAGAACTAATCCGGCTACAAAAATGAAAATAAATATTTTCTGCATGATTTTCTCCTTTTTTAATTATCTTTGAGTAAATAGAATTGCCATGCGATAAACGGAAAATTAAATAACACAAAACATGTAAGACTTACCAAAATAGAAATCATTTGGTCGTCAATACTTGGCTGAATCATTGCATTTTTATAAGCTTCCATCAAGATAAATCCATTTCCTCCAATAGCTTCAACGACACAAAATAAATATTGAGTTAATTTTATGCTTTCTTCCACTTGACTGATAATAACTTTATATTTTAAACGCTCTCCAATATCTTCCCGTGATTCTAATTTTCGCCCTTTCATAATACAAAAATCGCCTTCTATTTTCGCAATGATGGCGCACAAGATATATAAGATGAATCCGATTGAAAAAATAAACATAAAGATTCTCTGCATGATTTTCCCCTTTTTCTATAATTCTTTGTAAAGTGTATAAGTAATCTTTTTCATGGAATCGTATCCGGCGGAATTAACCCAAAAATTTAGATATAAATCCTTTTCATGATATTTTCCAAGATAAATCGGATCTGATGAACAAAATTCCATGGTGTTTTCGCAATTAATACAAGTAAGTGTTATAAGATTTGTTTCTGCATCGGTAGATATATTTACTTTTGTTTCCATAGTATCATCAGGCCTGAATCTAATTCTTACAGCCACATCGGAATCTGGATCTAATGTAAAACAAACAGTAAAATCAGCATCTTTATCAAGTAAAATTACTGTTTTTGAATCGACAATCGCATATTCCCCATTTTTCATTTCTTTTAAAAATTTTTCCATAATCATTTTCTCCTTTTCTATAAATATGATAGATTTCTGTATTTCCATTTTTCACATATAAGAAAAAACGCACTGCAATTAGTACGTTTTCTCCTACAAAATGATGATCAAATAAAGTCAAAAAGATTCATCTGAGTCCAATTTTCAACATCTTCTTTCTTTTCAGGTTTCTGAAATGGGAAGAGTGTATAAGTCCCATCATGATATCCTTGCAGCTCATTTAAAAGTCTTTCTTTTTTCTCGTAAGTCTCGTCAACCCTCTCAAAATTTTTTGGAATCTTTTGAAGATCCTGTTTCATAGAACTCAAAAGTTTTGAAAACTTTGTTTTGCTGCTGATGATCTTATATACTTCTCTTTTTGTCTGATCATAAAAAATAGAATCTTCAAAAGGACGCACAATGTCTTCTGGCAAACGATGATAAAATATGATCACATGATCCGCCATCACACGTGCCTCATAATCATGCAGTTTTAAATATTCTTTTCCTGTAAGAAATTGCTCTTTTTTAATTAAATAAGAAACACGATTAGCAACCATTGGCCATCCTAGACGAATCGAATTTTCTTTGCCTGTTACGCTTCTTTTTAGCACTAATCCTTTTGCATTATAATCAGCACTAGAATTATCTGCTCCGCATAAAGCATGAGAACATCCACCGATTCCATATCTGTCTTTTAAGAAATTGGAACACAATGTTTTATCTTTGTGCAGCAAAAAGAAGGAATAGATTTTAAATTTTCCATCTTCATAAGCTCCCCCTCTTCTTAAGAATTCATCAATCTCATCCTGTGTGATAAAAATATCTGGATGTTTCCAAGTAAAATCACTATTTGCATGAAATTCCTTACGCTTTAATGCAAATCTTTCATACATCTGACAAATCTCGTCTGGTGAATTGAAATGACATCTCGCGATCTCTGGATGTTTCTGATATTCGAGAGCGATATACTTTAAAAGATTTCCTAATTTTTTGGATGACTCTGGATTTCTTAGTTTTTCTTCCAGCTGATTCGTATTACTTGGCATGACCTGATCATATTCTTTTTCTGGATGGTCATTAAGTTTTAAGAGTACATCCAAGATATCCCAGTAATCATCTACAATTTCTCGTTTCATGAAAAAGATACGTTCCGCAAGTTCCTTAATTGCATTATCGTAAGCTCGATCCAAAATATTCTGTGTCTGATAAACGCCTTCTGCAAGCATCTTTTGAATCTCAATGCAAACATCAGTCCAATTGATCAATACAGAATCCTTAGAATTATCTTGTGTTGTTTCTCCCTTTGAAATCTTGATCCCATTTTCATTAAACCAGACAGCGTATTTCTGGCTGTCAAAAAAAAGTCCTTTTCCACCAATTCCAAATTCTTCTTGAATGTATTCTACATGAACCTTTTGATCCTGCATGAATTCATAGATGATACGTTTGACAGAATTTTTACGATTTCCACCGGTCCGTAATACATCATCTACGATATTCTTCCATTCTTTGTTTCTCCATTTTGATTTTGAGTACATAAATTTTCTCCCTTCATTTTGTTGTAATTCTCTTTTCGTCATCTTGTTACAACTTAAATATGATGGATAAAGAAGACGATGATCTTCTCTCTGCTTCTTTTAAAGGAAACAGTCTTAAGATGATATCAGTCTTGAGATTCCATCTCCCTGTTTGTATAAAAGAAAACACCTT
>NZ_HF986218.1:43047-46683 GCF_000431435.1 Veillonella sp. CAG:933 | reverse complement strand
TCTAAAAACCAACTCAAAATGTCCTATAGGCCGGAGTTTTTTTATGTCCATGTTAGTTAGCACTGCGCGTATTAAGTTTTGCGCGGAGTTTTTGGCAAAATAACCTTGCTACGGCTGAGGCTTTGGATTTAACCATTCGCTCCAACTGAGTTCAAAGCCTGTCTGATAATTTTGCTGTACATAGCGATAGAACTTGTTAATCATAACCGCTTTTTCCTCGTAATAGGGAGCCTTCCAAGTATCTTTATCGGATGTAGCCGCCACATTATTGCCACCAATCAACTGCTGGCGCGCTAAAATATCGGCTAACGGTATATCCGGGTTTTTCATAATGTCATACATAGCCATAAAGGCAGTGGTACGGCCTTTGCCGGCCTCGCAGTGGAAGTGGAGCCATGCGTTCTTTGGTAGTGTTTTGTAAAAAGCAATAAAACGATCGATGGAGGCTTCATCCGGCCAGGTGTGATCGGTAGCGGTAAAGCGCACATAGCGTAAGCCCAATTCTTTGGCTATTGTTTCCTCGGTTTTGGCTGATGTAACTGTAAGCGTCTGTTCGTTAATGGCGTTTTTATTCGCATCTAAAGAAGCGATAGGAAGGGCCGTATTTACCAATTTATTGGCGTAGTCCCGCTCTTCATTGATGATAGTTTGATAGGATTTGCCCACATTGCCCCAGTTGCGTTTGCCATAGTGACTCACAGGAATTCCGTTTACAAAAAGGTGAGTTTCTTGGCGTAAGTTCACTACATAAATCGGACCGTCGGTCTTGGTGCGCAAGGTATTGGCGATTTGTGCCAATTGCTCCGCCGATGGCTGAGAACTGCCGGAGATATTTAAGGTATCCAAGCCCTTGCGGGTAGGTAAATTGGGATCTGTTTTAAAACGGTCGCGAGACGTGCGAAAAGCCGGAGGTAAAGTAGCCGTATTTTCGTTATCTTCGCGCCACATATACGCCGTATAAGGGTTAATCAAACGTTTATCGGCATATAACTGATTGGGATTTATCGCCGCTTGAGTCTGCTTGGCGACGGCTTTGGAAGTTTTTTGGTGTTCATTTTTACTCTCTAAGAGCGTTTCCTGTGTCGGCAATTGCAGGCGCGGGATGGCTTCTTTTGGCAAAACAGCTTCGCTCGCAAAAGCGGTGCCGTATAGCGTGGTGCCGATGATAGTCATCATGGCGGCGCGTTGCCAAATGGAGTTTGATTTTGATCTCATAAGAATACTCTTTCTATATCATTTGAAAATATGCTTGTAATACCCTGAAAACTTATATGGGGTTTCTTAAGTATAACATATTTGGGAGGAATAGCGTATGTTGCGTTGAAGAATACGGCGATAAGGGAATAAAGCAAAAAAGCCTGCAAATCCTAGAATCCACAGGCTTTTTTGTTGTGTGTTGTGTGTTGTGTGTTTGTGTGTTGTGTGTTTGTGTGTTTGTGTGTTGTGTGTTGAGAGTTTATTTAGTTGTGTTGGTTTTTACGTGTGTGTTTGAGAAAGCTTAAAAAGGAGATATTTCTTAGAAATTGACATCCGTGTAGGAAGTCGGGGTTGCATGTTCGTACTGACGGTTGTTGTCGTACTTTTTCATATGCTTTTTGTCATTATGATGCGGGCCTTCATGATGTTTTTGACCATCCATCATAGGAGGCTGTCCCATAGGAGGCATATCCTGCGGACCACCTTGACCGCCCATCATAGGAGGCTGTCCCATAGGAGGCATACCCTGCGGACCACCTTGGCCACCCATCATAGGAGGTTGCCCCATAGGAGGCTGACCTTGACGACCATCCCGGTCATGCATCATAGGAGGTTGTCCCATAGGAGGCTGATCTTGACGACCATCCCGGTCATGCATCATAGGAGGTTGTCCCATAGGAGGCTGACCTTGACGACCATTTTGGTCATTCATCATAGGAGGTTGGCCCATAGGAGGTTGACCTTGATGACCATCCCGGTCATGCATCATAGGAGGTTGTCCCATAGGAGGCTGACCTTGACGACCATTTTGGTCATTCATCATAGGAGGTTGGCCCATAGGAGGTTGACCTTGATGACCATCCCGGTCATGCATCATAGGAGGTTGTCCCATAGGAGGCTGACCTTGACGACCATTTTGGTCATTCATCATAGGAGGTTGGCCCATAGGAGGTTGACCTTGATGACCATCCCGGTCATGCATCATAGGAGGTTGTCCCATAGGAGGCTGACCTTGACGACCATTTTGGTCATTCATCATAGGAGGTTGGCCCATAGGAGGTTGACCTTGATGACCATCCCGGTCATGCATCATAGGAGGTTGACCCATAGGCGGCTGACCTTGACGACCATTTTGGTCATTCATCATAGGAGGTTGGCTGTGGCGTTCCATGCGTTGACCTTGCTCGGAACCCTGTTCATTAGCTTGCGGTTGCATTCTGTTGTCGCCATTTGGCTGATACTGGCGTTCCTGACCACGATGGGATTGGCGGTCGTAGGCATTTGGCATTTGACCGGCATTGGTGCGATTAGCGCCGTAGTTAGCTTCCGGCATCAAGAAGATAGCGGTATTAGCTTCTACCTGGTTACGAGCCATGGAACGGGCGCGTAACATTCTGTCATAAATGGTAGGGCTATTGGAACCGTCATCTTGTACGGTTGCCGTTTGAGGGCCCTCTATACCGGCACTAGCGGTTGTTACGTGAGTTGTGGTTGCTTGTTGTGTTGCAGCCGGCTCAGCAGCTATTGAGGTACCCCAAAGGGTGCCGCCTAGAACACCTAGCAAAGCAACCTTTCTCAATAAATTCTGAGTCGATTTTTTCATACTAAGACTCCTTTGCTATATTAACGAGAGATAGTGTAGCAGAACTTTTTGTAACTCAATCATGGAATAACGAAATCTTTTTAGTAACGTTACCAATTTCGTCTTCATCTAATTTTGGAAACTCGGATTGGAGTTTTAGTTTTCTGCTATGGGTATAGCATACAGGGGAATTATGAAATTTGTATGTAAAATTCGTGAAATTACAGTGAAATTTGGATGTATAGGAAATGAATAAGAATATTAGATGTTATTTATATATATAAGGAAAAATTTTTCCGTATAACAGTAGGAAGTTTTTATTTAATAAACCTAAAAACCATGATACAATAGATACGGTTCAAATTTGGTGACCTGTTGGAACCCCATAATCGGATAAAATTACAATAATGGTTATGCGCGGTAATAAGTCGTGAGTTAAGCTTAAGGAGGTAGGTTATGACGGATGCAGAATATATGCAGGAAGCTTTACAAGAAGCAAAAAAAGCCTATGACCTTGGCGAGATTCCCATCGGTGCCGTTATTGTCCAGGATGGCGAGATTATTTCGCGTCATCATAATCGCCGTGAATTAGATCACGATGCAACGGCTCATGCGGAGATTTTAGTCATTCGCGAAGCTTGTGAAATACTTGACCGTTGGCGGTTGACCGGTTGCACGCTTTATGTTACTATAGAACCGTGTCCGATGTGCGCCGGAGCCATTATTAACAGCCGGATTGACCGTGTTGTATATGGCAGTAGCGATTACAAAGGAGGCGCTGTAGAGTCTTTATTTAATGTACTGACCCATCCGGGCTTGAATCACGAGCCTGAGATTTTAAGCGGGGTTATGGCTGA
>NZ_HF986218.1:24925-42982 GCF_000431435.1 Veillonella sp. CAG:933 | reverse complement strand
GCGTCGTAAAAACAAGGAGAAGTACCCAAGAGGCTGAAGGGACCGCACTCGAAATGCGGCAGACCGGCAACGGTGCGAGGGTTCAAATCCCTCCTTCTCCGCCATTAGTTTTGATAACATAATGATTGATATAAATAATTAAACTCTGCAGAATGGATATGTGCCATGAGCAGAGTTTTTTTGTTGTAAAAAGGTTTTAGAATACTTCGTATAGAATAATAATAGCAAAAGCATATTTATTCTTTAAGTGAGATATCGGGAGGCATATACATGAACGATAAGTGGCTTGATTTTGCAATTCGAATCCAAAGTATAGCGCAGGCGGGGCTGGAATACGGTAAAGACAAATACGATTTGGAGCGCTACCAAGAGCTTCGTCAAATTGCAGCTGAAATGGTGGCAGTCAAAACGGATATTCCTGTGGGCAAGGTATATGATATCTTTTGCAATGAAGAAGGGTACCAGACGCCGAAGATTGATACCAGAGCGGCTGTGTTCGTTGATGGCAAGATTCTCCTCGTTCGTGAAAACACCGGTAAGTGGTCACTCCCGGGCGGTTGGTGTGATGTAGATCAAACGATTGCCTCCAATACGGAAAAAGAAGTGAAAGAAGAATCCGGCTATGACGTAAAAGCTAAACGCCTCATTGCAATTCAGGATTGGCGCAAGCACAATGTAACGAATTTAATTTATGGTGTTTTCAAAGTGTTCGTTATGTGTGAATTCGAAGGCGGTCATTTTGAAGAGAACATTGAAACAACGGCAACGGGATTTTTCAGTAAAGACGAAATTCCGGATAATATGGCTGTTGAAAAGTGCTCTAAGGAACAGGTTTTGATGTGCTTTGAAGCCTATGAAAATCCTAATTTGCCGGCTATGTTTGAATAATCGAGAGCCGGCTAATAAAAGCTATTAGTGAAAATAAAACCTCTACGTGAACGGTTATTATCGTGCGTAGAGGTTTTGTGCATTATGACGGACAGTTAAAAAGGGGGCATATAATCGCTGATGGTGTATAATCAAAAAAAAGACAATTGAACAGGGCGATAGGGGGCTTTCTTTTGTGTACATGCGAAAAAATTAATAAAAGTATTGAGAGCTGTGGCGGCTGCAGATAAAATATGCTTTTAAATTCATGTTTTACTGCAGTCGTTTTTTCAAACAAATTATCTTTAAAAAGAGGAGTTCATACTTTACGTATTGAATATTATTAATTAAGAGATAAATTTCGAGAAAGGAGGCACGTGATGATAACGTATCTATTCATCGGCGGCATTGTATTGCTGGGAATCGAGGCTGTTGTGCCGGGTACTTGTATATTCGGCGTGAGCGGTATGGTTCTCTTGTTGGCCGCTCTTTATTTTTACTTGGGCGCCGGTGCTATGGCGTCGATTGTAGTTGCGATTGTATCGGTTATTGCGCTCATTGTCGGTATTTGGTTAGTCAAAAAAGCACCGCATACTTGGATAGGTAGACGTTTGACGTTAACGCTGGAGTCTACGAAGGACCGCGGTTATAGCGGTAATGATGAGCGAACCGATTTATTGGGCCGCGAAGGGATTGCCCAGTCTGTTTTACGGCCGGCGGGGCGCGTTATTTTTGACGATACACCGGTTGATGTAGTAACGGACGGAGAATTCTATGAACCGGGCACTAAAGTAGTGGTTGTTGCCGTTACCGGTGGCCGTGTTGTAGTTAGAAAAGTAGAGTCTGAATAAGCGTTACAAAATATAATCCATTAAGTTCTTGGTGTCCGTAAATGGCGGACTTGTCATATATTTTTTCATAAGTGAAGAGGAGGCTCTATGGAAGCGTTAGTTAATTTTAGTTTTATGTTTATTGTTGTTTCCGTCGTCATAGTCGCAGCCCTGTTTTTCCACTTTGTACCGTTAGGACTGTGGATTTCCGCCTTGGCGGCCGGGGTAAATGTAGGTATTTTCACTTTAATCGGGATGCGCTTACGTCGTGTATCGCCGTCGAAGATTGTTTTGCCATTGGTAAAAGCCAATAAAGCGGGTCTTTCGGTTAATGTTAACCAACTGGAAGCGCATTATTTAGCCGGCGGTGATGTAGACCGCGTTGTTGATGCTTTAATCGCGGCTGAACGGGCGTCTATTCCGTTGACCTTTGAACGTGCTGCCGCCATTGACTTGGCCGGTCGTGATGTGCTTGAGGCAGTTCAAATGAGTGTTAACCCTAAAGTTATTGAAACACCGACGATTTCCGCCGTTGCTAAAAACGGTATCGAACTTAAAGTTCGCGCCCGTGTAACGGTGCGTGCCAATATTGATCGCTTGGTCGGCGGTGCCGGTGAAGCGACGATTATTGCCCGTGTCGGCGAAGGTATCGTAACGACTGTAGGTTCTTCGGAAGAACATACGGATGTGCTTGAAAATCCGGATCATATTTCCCGTACCGTATTGAATAAGGGGCTTGATGCGGGTTCTGCGTTTGAAATCTTGTCCATCGATATTGCCGACGTTGATGTAGGACGTAATATCGGGGCTCAGCTCATGACGGATCAGGCGGAAGCGGATAAGAATATCGCTCAGGCGAAAGCGGAAGAACGTCGTGCCATGGCTGTTGCGAAAGAACAGGAAATGAGAGCCTACACGCAGGAAATGCAGGCGAAAGTTGTGGAAGCGCAAGCCGAAGTACCGCAGGCTTTATCGCAAGCATTGCGTGATGGTCATATGGGTGTTATGGATTATTACAATATGAACAATATTATGGCAGATACCAAAATGCGTGAGACTATCGCTGAAGGGGAAACCACCGAACTGACAACTCAGCCAAATCCGCGCAATAAATAGCGGAGGTAAGCTATGGATTTGGGTTTATTAGTCGTATTGATTATATTGGGGAATGTTATTTTGAGTACCCGTAAAAAGAAGCGTAATCCTCAAGATGGTAATCCTAATGAAGACAATACGAATGTAGAAAATAGGACTGATTACGATTGGTCGAATCCGGGTGAGCAGAACCGTCCGGGACCGCGGTCACAGCAACCGACGAATCCTATGCCGCCAAGTGAAGGGCAGCGTAATCGTACAACGGGAGGCATGGGGCCTGCCGGCAATACGCAAACCGGTAATGCCAATACGCGCGGTCGTAGTGAAGAGGCTATGACCTGGGAAGAGATGGAACGCCATTACGGCATTAAAATGGAACGTAAGGCGCCACCAACGCCACGGCCGACCACCATCTCTAACGAAGCACCGCGTCCTCAAGAAGCGGCGTTGCCACGTGAAGCATCACTGCCGCAAGAAGCTTCGAGACCGGAATCTGTGCCTGTGCCGAACGATGTAAGACGGGAAGAACCGGTTATCGTAGTGGCCAGACAGCGCGTAGAGCCAACTGTAGAACCGGCGCGACGAGATTCGACGCGTCAACAAACGACGACAACGGTAGCTACACGTCAAACATCGACTCGTCAGGTGCCAAAGACGGCTACGATTTCACCGAATCGGACGACCATACCATCGGCACAACCGGCTAAAACGGTGCCGGCACCGAATGTATGGCAACCGACTGCGTCTATGACGGGGCGCCATGTTTTTCACGGTGGCAATCATCGCCTGCCGCCGGGGGGCTTAAAAGCGGGGATTATGTGGTCTATGATTTTACAACCGCCTAGAGCTAAACAGGGAGGCTATCATAGGTAATAAAAGCTGACAATTGCCATGCGGCCGATTGTTACAGATGTGACAATTTTACAAATGTGACAATTGTCACAACACCCTTGTTACAATAGATTTATACTGATTATTGGTTTGATTTGTATGCGTATTGATTAACGTTATCAAATTAAATAGAGACATATTTCGGCCCTCGAGTCGTGTTCAATATTGACGCGGTTCGGGGGACGTGTTACGATTGAAATAGTTGTATTTGAAGTTGATATAAGTATGTCATTATAAAGAAATGAGAGGGATACAGATGACATTTTTAACAGAAGAGGTGAAAGCACGCCTCATCAAAGATTTACCGAAGTTTGCTAAAGTAAGCGAACAATTCTTCAACAAAGAAATTTCAGTTAACGATTACAAAGGCTTGTCCGGCCCGTTCGGTACCTATGCAGAACGCGGCGCTAATACGGGCATGTTCCGTTTGCGTTTACCCGGGGGACGTATTACGCAAAAGCAACTTGCCTTCTTAGCTGATTTATTCACACGCAATGATTTGCCGCATTTGCATTTCACAACCGGTCAATCTATTCAGATTCACAGCCTTCAGGGTCCACAAATTATTGAAATGTTCAAAGAATGCCATGCACAGGGTATTTATTCCCGTGGTGGCGGTGGTGACCATCCGCGTAATATTGCGGCCAGTCCGTTGCGTGGCGTAACACCGGGCGAACCATTTGACATTACACCATATGTACAAGTGGCCAGCGAATATATTTTGACGTTAATTCCTGACTTTAAAATGCCGCGTAAACTTAAAAT
The DNA here is from genome assembly GCF_000431435.1 of Veillonella sp. CAG:933. Lineage (NCBI taxonomy): Bacteria > Bacillati > Bacillota > Negativicutes > Veillonellales > Veillonellaceae > Veillonella > Veillonella sp. CAG:933. Next base: position 38,534 of record NZ_HF986218.1, on the reverse strand, counting down.
TGCGTTCACTAACGGTCTTGAAAATGCAACACATGTAACTTTTAAAGACTTAGGTTTCTGGGCACAAGCTGACGGCACCTTTACCGTATATGCAGCGGGCGGTCTCGGCGGCAATCCGCGTAAAGGCATTTTATTGGCTGAAAAAGTAGATCCGTCCGAAATGTTATACTATATCAAAGCCATGGTTCGTACGTTTATTGAAAATGCGGATTATAAGACTCGCAGCAAAAACCGTACTCGTTACATGGTTGCTGAAATGGGCGAAGATAAATTCCGTGAAACATTCAACAAATTCTTGTTGTTCACCAAACGCGTAGAAGATTTGGATTACACTTTACCTGATACTACGATTACTAAAACCGGCAATGGTAAATTGACTCAAGAAGAATTGGCGAAAGCTAACGGTTTAATCGGTGAACAGGTTCAAGACGGTTTATACTATGTATACTATCATCCGGTAGGAGGCCATGCGCAGCCGGTAGTGGCTCGCGACGTATTCCAATACGTCGGTTCCTTGGAAGGTACCGAAGCTCGTATGACCGGTGAAGAAGGTACTTACTTCATTAACTTGACCGCTGACGAAGCTCGTAAAGTATATGATTTAATCAAAGACGACAGCTCTACTTCCAACTTTTCCGCCAGCGTATGCTGCGTAGGCGCTTCTAAATGTCAGGTAGGTTTCCAGAACTCTCAGGCTGCTTACAAAGACATTTTGGCTCACTTAAAAGCGGAAGGTATTGATGACAGCTTATTGCCAAAAATCCACATTTCCGGTTGCCCATCTTCTTGCGGTACTCATCAAATCGGCACATTAGGTTTACACGGTTTCGTAAAACAAGTTGACGGCAAACCACAACCGGCCTTCAACTTATTTAAAGGCGGCAGCGATGAATTGGGCGTTGTAACGTTCGGCGAACCTTTGGGCGCCATTACAACAGCTGATTTACCGGCTTTCTTTGCTGAATTGGCACAGACTTTAAATGATGCCGGCGTGGCCTACGATATTTGGATTCAGGACCATGAAGCCGATTTCGAAGCGTTGGCTAAAAAATATATCTAATAAGGCGTAGTTTATTTAGGGCTTTAGGGAAGCTTATAGCTTTAAATGACACCTGAATAACTGCATAATGAAAGCCCTCTCACGACCGGTGAGAGGGCTTTTTGCATGCCTGGTTTAGGCTGACTCTAAGAGGGAAAGCTGCGGGCAAGCAAAACGCCTTCACGGTATGCAAAGGCGTTTTTTGAGTTATTTTATTGAGTTTTCAATTCTTCCAAAAATTCAGCAATGCGTTTTAACGCTTCCTTAATATTCGCTAAGGAATTGGCATAGGCTACACGCACGAAGCCTTCGCCGCAATCACCGAAGGCGTTGCCCGGTACGACGGCTACGTGTTTGGCGTAAAGCAATTTTTCACAGAATGTTTCCGAATCGAGACCGGTGGAGCGGATGTCCGGGAATACGTAGAAGGCGCCTTCCGGTTCGAAGCAAGTGAGGCCCAACTGGTTAAAGGTTTTAACCAAAAGGCGACGACGAATATCGTATTGATCGCGCATGTATCCAATATCTTTATCCCCGTGTTTCAACGCTTCAATGGCAGCATATTGAGCAACCGATGGGGCACTCATAATGCCATATTGATGAAGTTTCGTCATTTGCGTGATAATTTCTTTTGGACCGAGGGCCATGCCGAGACGCCATCCCGTCATAGCGAAGGCTTTGGAGAAGCCGTTAATGACGATGGTTCGTTCTTTCATGCCCGGAACTGATGCGATGGTTACATGTTGTTCGGAACCGTAGGTCAATTCGCTGTAGAGTTCATCGGAAATAACGAGCAAGTCATGTTCTTCGATGACTTTGGCGATTTCCTCTAAGTGCTCGCGGCGCATAATCGCACCGGTTGGATTATTAGGAAATGGCAAAACGAGCAATTTGGTTTTAGGTGTAATGTGGGAGCGAATATCTTCGGCCGTAAGACGGAAGTTATTTTCCGCTTTGGTTTCCACCGGTACGGACACACCTTTGGCTACTTCCGTAAGCGGCGTGTAGCAAACAAAGCTAGGCACCGGAATGAGTACTTCGTCACCTTCGTTAATGAGGGCACGAAGAGCTAAATCGATAGCTTCAGAACCACCAACAGTGACCAGAATATCGGTAGCGGGATCATACGTTACATCGTATTTACGAGTGAACCAACGGCTGATTTCTTCGCGTAAGTCCGCAAAACCGCGATTTGGTGAGTACCAGGTCTTACCTTTTTCTAAGGTATCGATACCGGTTTCACGAATATGCCATGGCGTGGTGAAATCCGGTTCGCCGATGCTGAGGGAAATAACATCATCAATTTCGCTGGCAATGTCGAAGAAACGGCGAATACCGGACGGTTTTACATTGGACAGCTCACGATTTAAAAATTTATCATAATTAATCATAGAACACATTACTCCTTGTTTCTTTTTGTTCTTCGTCATGGTAGATTACATTGCGGTCTTTGTAGCGGCTCAAGATAAAGTGCGTACCCGTGCCTTGGACACCTTCCAAAGTGGAAAGACGACGTGCAACAAAGAGGGCGATATCGCGCATGCTTTGGCCCTGAATGATAACGGTCAAATCATAACCGCCGGACATGAGATAGACACCTTCCACCTCTTCGAATTGCATGATGCGATGCGCGAGTTTATCGAAGCCTTGATCAGGTTCCGGTGTAACTTTAAGTTGAATGAGGGCGGTTGCCTTATTGGCATCGATGGCTTCCCAGTCAATTACGGCTTGATAGCCTTTGATAATGCCTTCCGCTTCCAGCACGGCGATACGTTCAGATACCTCAGCTTCGGCTACACCTAACATGGCCGCCAATTGGTCATGGGTTAATTTCGCGTCTGTCGCCAAAAGGTCGAGCAGCTTTTTGTCAGTAGCAGTTACAGTAAAATTACTCATAATTAATATCTCCTTTCAAGGTCGGAATCGAAGCATCCGAGGTATCAGACAAAAAGTATATGTTCTGTTTATAATAGCGTCTTTGTCTGAGAATTTAGCGATTTTATCTGACGAGAGTATGGCTGTCAGACGATTTCGTATACAATTTATTGTACCACTCTTTAGTGTTGAATTAAATAGAAAATTCAACATAGATGCGTTTTAAGTATAAAATAAATGAGTTATAATCAATAAAAAGCCTCCCTTGCAACTGGCAGGGGAGGCTTAATTTCTATCAATGTTTCTATCAACGTATCAAAGCATATGTTTTATTTAGTTACTACTTTAAGTTCTACAGGGATCTTGCTTTCCACTGTTTCACCTTTGATAACTTTGGAAGCAGTATCTACAGCAATTTTACCCATCAATTCAGGTTGTTGCGCGATAGTAGCCGCTAAAGTGCCGTCTTGAACAGCTTTTTCAGCATCGGCAGTACCGTCAAAACCTACGATGAAAACTTGTTTGCCTGCCGATTTAGCAGCTTGGATGGCACCAAGAGCCATTTCGTCGTTGTGAGCAAAAATAGCTTTTACATCAGGGTTAGCTTGAAGAATGTTAGTGGAAACGTTTAAGCCTTTAGTGCGGTCAAAATCAGCACTCTGTTTAGCTACTACGTCTAAGGATTTGTCGGCAACATTATGGAAGCCTTGACCACGTTCGCGAGTTGCGGAAGCGCCCGGGATACCTTCGATTTCAGCAACTTTAGTGCCATTGCCGAGTTTATCAACGATTAATTGAGCTGCCATTTCGCCGCCTTTAACGTTATCGGAAGCGATGTGAGCTACTACTTTACCTTTGTCGGTAGAGCGGTCAACAGTGATAACCGGAATGTTTTTAGCGTTGGCTGCTTCAACGGAAGTAGCAATAGCAGCGGAGTCAACCGGGTTAACGATCAATACGGATACGCCGCTTTCTAATAAATCGGCAATGTCATTAGCCTGTTTAGCAGGGTCGTTTTGAGCGTCAACGATTTTAACTTTAAGGCCTAATTCTTTAGCCTGTTTTTCAACACCGTCTTTTAAAGATACGAAGAACGGATTGTTTAAGGTAGATACGGAGAAACCGATAGTACCTTGTTTTTTATCGCCACCACCATTGTTGGAAGAGCCGCAACCGGCTACGAGACCGATAACTAAGATTACGGCAGCGATGACTGTTAATAATTTTTTCATTCCTAACCTCCTACGCTTTTTTGCGGTCCCCGAGGACTGCAAGTAGAATTACAATACCTTTGACGATTTGTTGATAGAAACTGGAAACGTCGAGAATATTTAAACCATTGTTGAGGGTACCGATGATGAGGGCACCGATTAAGGTACCTACAATGTGACCGCGACCGCCGGCAAGACTGGTACCGCCCAATACTACAGCGGCGATGGCGTCAAGTTCATAGCCCATACCGGCTGTCGGCTGCGCCGAATTGAGGCGGGATGTAATGATGGCGCCTGCAATGGCACTGAGCATACCGGTTAAGGCGTAAGCGAAGATTTTAACGCGGTTAATTTTGATACCGGCAATATAACTTACCTTTTCACTGCCGCCGACAGCATAGGTCTGACGGCCAAGGGATGTTTTTTGCAAAACAAACCATAAAATAAGGAAGGATACAAACATGGTAATAGCCGGTACGGGCAGACCTGCGATATCGCCCTGGCCGAAGCCGTGGAACAAAGGATCACTGGTCAAACCGCTGATAGGGTTGCCGTCCGTAAAAACTAAGGTGGCCCCGCGATAAATCGTCATGGTTGCCAAGGTGGCGATAAACGGTGCCACTTTACCGTAGGCAATGACGATACCGTTGATACCGCCGAGGATAATGCCCACGCCGGCGGAGGCGAGAATGGCCACTTCCGGATTCATGCCGCCAACGATGAAGTTGGCCATGATGGCACTGGATAAAGCGAGGATGGAGCCTACGGATAAGTCGATACCGCTCGTCAAAATAACGAAGGTCATACCGAAGGCGATGATAGCATTAATGGATACTTGGCGTAATAAGTTGCGCAAGTTGGAGAATTCCAAGAAGCTGTCGTTCATAAAGGCGATGATAATAAATAAGGCAATCAGGCCGATGAGAGGGCCTAATTTTTTGAGTGTTTCCGTAATATTCTGGTTCATTATTGTCCTCCTGTTGCTAGGTTCATGATGGCTTCCGGTGAAGCGTCGTTGTGGTTTAGTATACCTGCAACGGCTCCTTCGTGAATGACCATGACCCGATCACTCATCCCGATAACTTCAGGGAGTTCCGAGGAGACCATAATGATGGAAACTCCTTGGCTCGTTAATTCATTCATTAAATCGTAAATATCGCGTTTGGCACCAATGTCGATACCGCGGGTCGGTTCGTCCATGATGATAATGGATGGGGATAAACCAATCCATTTGGCGATAACTACTTTTTGCTGATTACCACCGGATAACGAGGAGGCCGGTAAGTGAACCGATTGAGTTTTGACGCCTAAGCGTTTGGATAAGTTGTCCGCAAAATCCACCAGTTTATTGCTGTTGAGCACATGGTTTGGACATACTTGACCGAGATTAGGCAAGGTAATATTTTTGCCGATGGAAAAGTCAAGAATCAGACCTTCCCCTTTGCGGTCTTCCGTGATGAAGGCAATACCGGCTTTAATCGCATCTTCCGGTTTTTTGAAATGAAGATGTTTACCATTTAGTATAATTTCGCCGCCATCGTGTTTGTCGATGCCGAAGATGGCGCGCATGATTTCGGTGCGTCCTGCCCCCATGAGGCCGGCTACGCCCAATATTTCGCCTTTACGTAAATCAAAGGAAATGGTGCTGTTGAAATCTTTCGGTTTTAAGCCGTTAACGGTGAGTACCACGTCGCCCGGTGCCGTGGTTCTATCGGGATAAAATTCATCGATGGAACGACCTACCATGTGATGCACAACTTCATCAACCGTTGTTTCTTGAACCGGTTTGGTGCTGATGGTGTGGCCATCGCGCATAACGGTAATAACATCACATTCACTGAATACTTCTTCCATCCGGTGGGAGATGTATACGATGGCTACGCCTTGGGCTTTTAATTGGCGCATCATGCGGAACAAGGTTTCCGTTTCGCGTTCGGTGAGAGCGGCCGACGGTTCATCCATGATAACGACCTTGGCATCGAGCATGAGTACACGCAAAATTTCGGTCATCTGTTGTTGACCGACTGAGCATTGCCCCGCTTCTTTCGTGAGGGGCAATTCGATATTTAATTCCTTGCATTTGGCCTGTGCTTCGGCGAGCATAGCTTTTCTATCCAACATGCCGATGCCGTTTCGTTTCGGTTGCATGAGGTAGAGGTTTTCCAACAGGCTGAGGTTCGGCCAAATATTTAATTCCTGATGGATAAAGGCAATCCCGTTTTTCTCTGCTTCGCGCGGATTGGCGAAGGTCGTGGCGACGCCATCGACTGTAATAACGCCGGCATCCGCTTTATGTAAGCCTGTAAGAATGTTCATCAAGGTAGATTTACCCGCCCCGTTTTCCCCCATGAGGGCGTGAACTTCGCCGGCTTTTAGGGTGATGGCCACGTCCTTAAGAACTTGGTTGGTTCCAAAGGCTTTGGCAATCCCTGTCATTTTGATTTCCATTGAAAACTCCTAATCGTTTATTTTTCGTCGTTAAAAATGCAATCCGCCTGTAATATTACATTGGCATACGGTGTGGTTTCACCGGTGCGAATAATGCATTTACACTGTTTCGTTGCTTCTTTAAAGGCTTCGTGGTCGGTTCTGACCCATTCGTAGCGATCTTGCGGATATAATTCCTGAAGAACGGCATAGTTATGGGGATTCATTTCTTCCATAGGGGAGGCAATATGAATTGATTCGGCCTGCATATTGGCTTTTAAGACACGCACTACCGCTTCAAAACTTGGGGTTCCGAAGGTGAGGGCTAAGTCAATTTTCTGCACACCGGCCGGTACGGGTAAACCGCAATCACCGATGCAAATTGTATCGGTATGACCTAAATCGGCTAATACTTTAGCAATGTGACTGTTTAAGATTCCACCTTTTTGCATGATTAACTCCTTTTGGCTAAGAAGGCGGCTACTTCATCGGCCGTAGGCATACCTTCTTGAGCACCTAGTTTTAAAATGGAAAGAGCCGCTGCGGCATTACCGTATTGAAGGGCTTCATCCATGGATTTATTATTGGCGATGGCTGTGGCGAAGGCTCCGTTAAAAGTATCGCCGGCACCGGTTGTATCTACCGGTGTTACGGTAAAACCGGGTACGGTGTGAACCTTCCCGTCCTTGGCATAAGCCACGCCTTGCTTCCCGAGAGTTACGATAATCTTTCCTTCATTGGCAAGCATGGTGTCTTCCGTTGCCTGTCCCGGATATAGTGCAGCTAATTCGTGTTCATTAGGTGTAATATATGTGGCTGCTTCGAGCCAAGCACTGTCTAAATCGGCAGCCGGAGCGGGGTTTAAGAGCACTTTGATGCCGTTTTTGGCGCATTTTTCCGTAATATAGCCAATTGTCGATAAAGGAATTTCGTTTTGTACGAGGACTAAATCAGCTGTTTTGATGGCGTCCCACGCATTATCGACGACTTTCGAATCGACTTTAGCATTGGCGCCGGCAATAACGATAATGCTGTTATCGCCTTCCGCTAAGGTAATGTGCGCTGTACCGCTGTTTTCACCTTCTATAACGGTAAGGTAGTCGGTGTTTATGTTATATTTGTGGAGATTGTCTAATACCATGCGGCCATAAGCATCATCGCCGATGCATCCGACCATGGTAACATGAGCCCCCAACTTGGCGGAGGCTACTGCTTGGTTAGCCCCTTTGCCGCCCGGCGAAATATTAAGTCCCAAGCCCATGATTGTCTCACCGGCTGCGGGACGTTTATCGGCCATGACGGTAATATCCATGTTACAACTGCCGATAACTACAATGTTATTCATTGTAACCTCCTTAGTATTTAATAGCGATTCCTCTAGTATACACTAAATTTCGTTAATTTAACAGATAGTAAAAGTCTTAATTTAGTATATACTAAATAATCGTATTTGCCTACTGCTAAAACACAAAAAATAGGAGCAGTTGATTGATGGCGGGACAAAATGTAACCATATAGTGTAGCTTAATTAATTTTAAAATGATGATTATTTTTCTAAAATTGTGTAAAGCGGCGATTAAGTTTTTTACTCTTTTAAAATAACTGTAAATCTATAAAATTAGGCTTATGTCACTATTTTTGATATAATATAATAGAAAATGCTACGTAATGAATTTAAAGAGGAAGGGCTGACGTCATTATGAGTGAAAATGAACAGGTGCGAATTGGTGAGGCGAATTCGGCTGATTCGGTAAAAGAGCCTCATTTGATGACTCTGGAAGCAGCAATCGGGGCACGGCGCAGTATTCGCCGTTATGAATCAGTTCCCATACCACGAGCTCAGATTGAGCATATGATTGACATGGCTAAAATGTCGCCGTCACCTAAAAATCGCCAAGCTTGGCGCGTACGCATATTGGAGGGGGCTTCAAAAGATGGCTTTGTTGAAATGGGATATGCTTGTTTACAACGGCTTAAAGAAGCGGGGCAACGTTTTGGTAGTTTGGAAATCAGTTTGCATGCTATGAAAACGGCGGGTGCCGTACTTATCATTTATAATCCGTTTGACGATGATATCGATTATGAACGAATCTGGGCAAAAAGTGACTTACAGGCCTTGGGAGCGTTTATCAATACAATTCTCTTAATGGCGACCGAATACGGTTTAGGTTCTTTGTGGATTAATGATATTTACTTTATTCAGGAAGAAGCGAAAGCATGGCTTAATTTAAGTCATGAAATTGCAGCGGTTGTAACGATTGGCGTGCCGGCTGAGCATCCATTTGCGAGACCGCGTAAATCCGTGGCGGAAATTGTAGATTAAGAGTATATAGTTATATTGTGTAATGTAAAGGAGACTATCAATGAGTGAATTACCTAATTGCCCAAAATGCGGCGAATCGTATACCTATGAGGATGGCCATCTTTATGTATGTCCTATGTGTGCTCACGAATGGTCGGCCGCCGATGCTGAAACCGCCGAAGGTGGTTTAGTTGTGCGTGATGCCAACGGCAATCTCTTGCAGGACGGCGATTCCGTAACTATTATTAAAGACCTTAAAGTAAAAGGGGCTTCCGTATTAAAACAGGGGACCCGTGTTAAAAATATTCGCCTCGTTGACGGCGATCACAACATCGATTGTAAAATCGACGGCTTCGGCGCCATGGCTTTGAAGTCGGAGTTTGTGAAAAAACTGTAAGCGAATTCGGTTTAAAAGCGGAAGTGATTTCGAAGCAAAATTGATTTCGGTGTGTAAAGACGATTGACGCCGATTAAAGAGAATATTGATTGCACTAAAAAGGACAGGTTCGTCGTGAACCTGTCCTTTTGCTATAAGCCCTAAGGCTTATGGAATTATATGTTTATTATAAGCTGAACGTTTTGATTTCAGTTTCGTTAATGGAAGCTACGATATCATCAGCTAATTTTGCAAATAATTTTAATTGATCTTGATGTAAAGCGCCGCGAATATCGAGTGGCGTACCAACAATTTCCATGTCCTTGATTTCATTGGTGAAGTATTCCACCATGCGTTTCATAGCGGCGGAAGCCCAAGAATGGTTGCCTACAATGGACACCTTATGGTTATGGAAGTTGAGCGCTTTCAATTCATATAAAAGGTTTTCCATGGTAAGATATAAGGCTAAGTTATAAGTAGGAGCCATACAAACAAGATGGCTATATTTCCAAGCATCCGCGATGATATAAGACGGATTGGTCTTCGATACGTCGTAGATTTTAATATCCGTAATGCCGCGGAAGGATAACAAGCGAGCTAATTGCTGTGCCATATCGGCAGTGTTGCCGTACATGGACCCGAAAGCGATAACTACGCCTTTCTTTTCGGCGGAGTAGGTGCTCCAATGCATGTATTTTTCAATCATGTACTGGATGCTTTCCGGTGTACGCCAGATTGGACCGTGAAGCGGTGCAATCATTTTAATGCCCAACGGAAGGACTTTTTTGATGGCATTTTGTACCTGAACGCCGTATTTACCAACGATATTGGTGTAGTAACGACGAGCTTCGTCTTCGTAAACGCGTTCGAAATCGAGCTGATCGGCGAAGATGTTGCCGTTGATGGTACCGAAGGTACCGAACGCATCGGCGGAGAAGAGGATGCCGTTGCTGGATTCAAACGTACAAGTTACTTCAGGCCAGTGAACCATCGGCATGGTATAGGAATGTAAGGTGTGTTTACCTAAGCAAATGCTGTCGCCCTCTTTAACTTCATAATAGTTTTCAGGGTGTGGACGGCCGTAGAATTGTTCGAACAAGCGGAATGTAGTGCGGTTACCTACGAGTTTAACATTCGGATAACGTTCAATGAGCTCAACCAAGGTAGAGCAGTGATCCGGTTCCATATGGTTAACGACTACATAATCGAGCTCGCGACCACGTAATAAAAATTCCACATTGTCAAAAAATTCCTGACGAATGCTGTCATCAACGGAGTCTACGATACAAGTTTTTTCATCATCGATAAAATATGAGTTATAGCTTACGCCCAACGGAATGGGAAATAAATTTTCAAAGCGTTCCGTATCCCAGTCGTTGCTGCCTATCCAATAGATATTATCTGTTAATTTCTGTGCGCATTGCATGTGCTTACATCCTTTCACTTAAGAATAACAAGAGCTGGTTATGTCTCTAAACTTATTCACCATCTTTTATGATACAAGAAATCAGGTAGATATGCAACTTATACCGATGAAAAAAACGACATTTGTCATGCCGTTTTTTTCTTTTTGTATGCATTTTTTGAAATAATAGGTTGTGTGAAACAGCTTATTTGCAAAACTAATAAATTAGCCGGTTAAACCGGTCAGTTAAACCGGCTAACTAAATCAATCAGTTACATCAGTCGTAAATATGAGTATTATTTGAAGTATGCTACGCCGGAAGCAAATACAGGCATACCCTGTTTGCCCGGTACGTTTTTGGAAATGCCGTGGCCCGTACGTTCAATGTGGCCCATTTTACCGAATACGCGGCCGTCAGGGCTGAAGAGACCTTCGATGGCGGCAACGGATTGGTTTGGATTGTAGCGGGCGTCGTAAGAGGCGATGCCGTCTAAATCAACATACTGCGTAGCAATTTGGCCTTTGCGGTTGAATTCAACGACTTGGGCCGGGGACGCAATGAAGCGACCTTCGCCGTGAGAAATCGGAATTGTGTAGATTTCTCCGGCTTTGCAGAGGCTCATCCAAGGTGATTTCGTGGAAATTACTTTGGTGCGAACCATACCGGAAAGGTGACGGCCAATAGTGTTGTACGTCAAAGTAGGGCTGTCTGCCGTCATAGGGGCGATTTCGCCATATGGCAAGAGGCCTAATTTAATCAACGCTTGGAAACCGTTACAAATGCCGAGAGCCAGACCGTCGCGGTTGTGCAATAAATTGTGTAAGGATTCGCTGAGGTACGGATTGCGGAACAAGGTAGCCATGAACTTACCGGAACCGTCCGGTTCGTCACCGGCACTGAAACCACCCGGGAAGAAGACAATTTGAGCTTCGTCCAATTTGCGTTTCATTTCCTGAATGGATTCTTCCAATTCCGCTACGGTGCGGTTGCGGATAATAACGATGTCCGCTTCACCGCCGGCCCGTTCAAAGGCTAGGGCCGAATCGTACTCACAGTTCGTACCCGGGAATACCGGAATAACGACACGCGGTTTGGCAATAGCAGGCGCCTGACGCGGTTTCGCTTTTTGATCGTGAATATAAGCAACGGCTTCGCCTTGACCGGATTTTGCCGTCAATGGGAAGATCGGTGCCAACGTGCTTTCATAGGCTGCTTCGAGGTCGGCTAAGGCAAGTTCCGTGCCGGCCACTTTAATGGCAGGTTCTTTAGTGAGGGTACCGAGTACTGTTACATACTCTTCCTTAGCCCATGCAGCAGCTGTAGCTTCGTCGGTTTCGATAATCCAAGAACCGCTGTGCGGAGCGAATAACAAGTCTTTTACGTCATCGTTAAGTTCTACGCCGATGCGGTCGCCAAGAGCCATTTTAGTGATGGCGGCAGCAATACCGCCTGCTTCTACTACATAAGCAGCTGCCACTTTGCCGGCACGCGCTTCTTTCGTGATGCGGTCGGCTTGAGCTTTGAATACATCAAAGTCAGGCGTGTCGTCCTCTTTGCGTGGGAAGTCCACATGTAATACTTTGTGACCGGCTTCTTTGAAGTGCGGTGTCAAAATATTATCTACATGAGCCGTTGTAACGGCAAAGGCTACGAGGGTAGGCGGTACGGTTAAGTCCATAAAAGTACCGGACATGGAGTCTTTACCGCCGATGGCGCCGATGCCCAATTCTTTTTGAGCTTTATAAGCACCGAGTAAAGCGGCTACCGGTTTACCCCAAGCTGTTTCATCCTGATTTAAACGTTCGAAATACTCTTGTAAGGTTAAGTACGCCGTACTGCGGTCACCGCCGAGGGCTACGATTTTGGCAACGGCCAACAGAATAGCCTGCTGCGCACCGTGGAACGGACTCCATTCGGATAAGAACGGATCGAAACCGTGGGTCATGAGGCTGGCTGTCGTTGTTTCAGCATGAAGTACCGGCAATTTAGCGGCCATACCTTGTACCGGGGTTTTCTGATAGAGACCGCTGAACGGCATGAGAACGGTACCGGCACCGATGGTGCTGTCGAAACGTTCGCCCAGACCTTGCTGGGACGTTACGGCTAAGTCTTTCATGGTGTCGAGCCAATGGGCTTTAAGATCCGTTACGGCCGGTGTGTTGTAATAGCCGGCAACCGGAGAAGCCACATGGGCTTTTTGATGCTGTTCAGCACCGTTAGTATATAAGAAATCGCGGGAGATGTCGACAATGTTCACGCCCTGCCAAGTCATAGTGAGGCGGTTGCTGTCGGTTACATCCGCTACGATGGTAGCTTCGAGGTTTTCTTCGTCGCAGTATTTCTGGAAAGCGTCCCAGTCTTTTTTGGCAATGACGCAAGCCATACGTTCCTGTGATTCGGAAATGGCAAGTTCCGTGCCATCCAGGCCTTCGTATTTCTTAGGCACAGTATCGAGGTTGATTAAAAGACCGTCAGTTAATTCACCGATGGCTACAGATACACCGCCGGCACCGAAGTCGTTACAACGTTTAATCAATGTGGTAACTTCCGGACGACGGAATAAACGCTGGATTTTACGTTCCGTAAGGGGATTACCTTTCTGTATTTCCGCACCGCAAGAAGCGAGGGAGGATAAATCGTGTTCTTTGGAGGAGCCGGTAGCACCGCCGCAGCCGTCACGACCGGTTTGACCGCCGAGCAGGACAACGATGTCACCCGGTACCGGTTCTTCACGACGTACGTTAGTGCGAGGGGCGGCCCCGATAACGGCGCCGATTTCCATGCGTTTAGCTACATAGCTCGGATGATAGTATTCACGAACTTCGCCGGTGGCAAGACCGATTTGGTTACCGTAAGAGCTGTAACCGCGAGCGGCGCCGGTCGTAATCTGTACCTGCGGTAATTTACCTTCCAAGGTTTCATCAAGCGGAGTAAGCGGATTGCCGGAACCGGTAACGCGCATAGCCTGATATA
>NZ_HF986218.1:24627-24877 GCF_000431435.1 Veillonella sp. CAG:933 | reverse complement strand
GTCGCGGATACAACCGCCGAGACAAGTGGCAGCACCGCCGTAAGGTTCGATTTCCGTCGGATGATTGTGCGTTTCGTTTTTGAATAATAAGAGCCATTCTTCGGTTTTACCGTTCACATCAACGGGTACAACGATGGTACAGGCATTGATTTCTTCGGATTCGTCGATTTCTTTGAGACCGCCTTGCGCACGCAACTCTTTAACGGCTAAGGTGGCCATATCCATCAAGGTGCGGGCTTTTTTACGGCTC
>NZ_HF986218.1:0-24613 GCF_000431435.1 Veillonella sp. CAG:933 | reverse complement strand
GGCTTTTTTACGGCTCGTGTAGAGAACCCCGCGACCGGCCATGTATTCGTCCAAAGCGGCGCGAATCGGTGCTGTTGCCGGGGTGTCATCAATGGTAATATTTGTAAGTTCCGTCATAAACGTGGTGTGACGGCAGTGGTCGGACCAATAGGTGTCGAGCACGCGAATTTCCGTAATGGTCGGATTACGTTTTTCCGTATTGGCGAAGTAATCTTGGATGAGTGCCAAGTCGGCATCGCTCATGGCCAGGCCCAATTCCTGACGAAGTGCTTTTAAAGCCGTTTCATCGGCGGTGATAAAGTTTTCAAGACTTTCAACCGGCTTTGGCGGCTGCACATCGAGGGCTAAAGATGTTGGGAGTTCGAGCGATGCTTCGCGGGAATCGACGGGATTAATATAATAATGTTTTATACGTGCCAAATCATCAGCGCTGAGATCGCCTTCCAAGGCAAACACGCGAGCCGTGCGCACGGTGGCACCCGATTTGAGAGTTAACATGGCAAGACACTGTTCGGCCGAATCGGCTCGTTGGTCATATTGCCCCGGCACGTATTCGGTGGCAATAATATGTGTATTTTCGGTTTGTGGGAGGGTGTCAAAAAGCTCATCTACCGGTGGTTCGGAGAAAATAAGCTGTTTGGCCTTGGCTAAATCTTCGTCAGATACGCCTTCAATGTCATAGCGTTCGTAAATAGTGACAGCTTTGACAGGAATATTCAGTTCCGTACGAATAGTTTGATACATGGAAGTAGCTTCGTGAGCAAAGCCTTCGCGTTTGCGGACGAAAATGCGATGAATTGACATAATAAGCCTCCTCTTAACATTGTCATTGGTGTACTGGCTATTGTGCAGTTGTTTAATTATAGATATAATATACCTATATTGACAATTCTAGTATATACGGTTTAGACTTATTAGTAAAGAAAAAATTGATTAGGAGGAGTTAGCAATTTCTTTCTTGTAATTATATTGACTTATTAATAGATGAGCGATTAACAAGTATGTTAAAAATACTGTTATATAGTTTTGAAATTACTATTACACGTTACGTGGTTATGGTATTATAATAATAGTTAAGACTTATTAATAAGGTATTAATTGTAAGAGACTAAGCAGTTTGAACAATAAGTTGGGGTTTGAGTGATAGTTGTTGCTGTAAAGGAGAGAAGATTACAATGAGTATTTCTACTGATTTATATCGTACTTTTTTAGGGGTGGGCTTACACCTGTCTTTTTCAAAAGCAGCGAAAGAGATAGGTGTATCGCAATCGGCCATCAGCCAAAGTATTAAGCAATTGGAAAAAGAGCTCAATATGGTGCTGTTCGAACGTACGACCAAATCGGTTTCGTTTACGCCGGAAGGTAAGGAATTGTTTGACACAGTGGCGAAAGCATTTTCCATTCTTGATAATGGCGTGACTCAATTACAGGATCGGTTAACTCATGAACAGGAAAGCGTTAAACTCGCTGCTACCGATACATTGTGTCGTCACTTCTTGTTGCCGTATTTTAAGATATGGCAGGAACAGGAACAGGAGACAGGTCTTCAGATTACGAACCGTCCATCCCCTGATTGCGTGACTATGGTGGAAAACCGTGAAGTACAGCTCGCTATTGTCAACACGTATGAAGGCTTGGAATCTAATCCGCAACTGGAAGTTATTGAGCTGCAAACGATGCAGGACATCTTCGTAGGCGGCCCGTTTTATAAAGGCATGGGCACAGTTGATGTGAATCGTCTCTTACAGGAGCCGTTATTACTGTTGACGCAGGGCGCCGCCAGCCGTGTTTTTTTTGACAAACTAACTAATAAAGCATTCAAAAAACCATCCTTCGAGCTCGGCAGCCTTGACGTGCTGATGGATTTAGTAGAAATTAACATGGGCATATCGCTCGTACCGGATTTTTTTGTAAAACAGAAAATCAAAGAAGGCCGTGTGGTGGAAATTAAAACGGACATCGTAGTACCGCCGCGCAAGATTGCTTTGGTTCGTTCTCGTTTGTTGCCGATATCCCAAGGAGCCGCCAAATTTATTGACCTTCTGCTTAAGAAGTGATATTGTAGAATAATCAAGAAGAATAATTAAGGAGACTTTCGCATGGAATTATTAAAACAACGCATTATGGAGGAAGGCATTGTTCTGAACAATCGCGTCCTAAAAGTTGACAGCTTTTTGAATCATCAAATCGATCCAAAATTGTTTGTCGCTATGGGTAAGGAAATTGCGGCGCGCTTCAAAGATAAGGGCATTCAACGTATTGTGACCATCGAAGCTTCCGGGATTGCCGTAGCCTTGCCGGTGGCGATTGAAATGGATGTGCCATTGGTATTTGCGCGTAAGAAAAAATCGATTCTTATGACAGATGACGTATATCATTCTGTTGTATATTCCTATACTAAAGAGGAAAATTATGATGTAACTATCTCCAAACGCTTCTTGCCGGAAGGTGAAAAAGTGTTGATTATCGACGACTTTTTGGCCAGCGGTGAAGCAGCTATGGGGCTTTGCAAGTTAGTGGAAAGCGCCGGGGATACGGTAGAAGGTATTGCTATTGTTATTGAGAAATCCTTCCAACCGGGCCGTGAACGCTTAGAGCGGGCAGGCTACGATGTACAGTCTTTAGTACGCATTAAGGCGTTTGAAAACGACCGTTGTGTATTTATTGAAGAATAATATTTTATTAGTTAAGGGGTGTAAGTTATGAACAGTAAAGCGGAAAAATTTGATCAGTTTTTGGCGGAACAAAACAAAACATAACATAACATAACCGGTTGGTTTGTTAAAGAAGAACATCAAGATGATGCCAATTCTGTAGTATATCGCGGTCATTTCGATGTAGCCGCACAACAATTGCCGTTGTTTGTGGTGCTCGATGATACGGTGTTCAATTTGATGCGCTTAATCGTGACTACCGGTGCGGTACCTGAAGATCGTCGTCAGGCGGTTGGCAGATACTTAAACGAATTAAACGGTCAGTTCAAAATTTTCAAATATTATTTAGGTGCCGAAGACCATGTGATTTATATGGATATCAGTGTTCCGTCTGCTGAAAATAACTTCAATCCTGAATTGTTGGTTCGTCTTTTGGCTGAAGTATTGGAACCGCATTTGGAAGAATTCTATCCTACTATTTTAGGTAAAGTTTTGGGGACCGAAACCGATCCTGCCGAAAAAGTAAACTAAGAGGTGCATTGTGGCAAACGCTAAGAATGAGAAAAGTGCAGTTTTTGAAAAGTTTTTGATTTCAGAAGATATTACCTGCTTCGACAAACGTAACATTGAAGATGAAGAAGATACGGTTGTATATCGTTCCTACATGCAAACTGATATGGGCGATATGCCTATCTTTGTGTTGCTCGATGCGACGATTTACAGCGTTATTCGCGTTGTGGTAGGTGCCAATGTGGTGACTTCCGAGAATTATCAGGCTATTACCGATTTTATTAATCGTGAAAACAGCATCTACAAAAACTTCAAATATTATGTTGAACAAGATGACAACAGTGTGTATTTAGACTGCATTTATATCAGTTCCAATACGGCGTTTGAGCCTGAGCTCTTATATGTGTTAATGAATCAAATCGTTCAATATATGCCTAAGGCTGTGCCGGCTTTGAAAGAAGCCATGGGAATCGAACAATTGCCGGATCCTTTTGCGCAACATGCCCATGAACATTAATAATCAAGGTGTTTTCTTATGTAAATAAGGGAACATCTTTTTTTTATAAAAATATCGATATTAATGTTCGGATAGTATCGAACGTTAAGAAAAGAATAATCTTTATATATTCGGATATTGTGTTGACTAATAAGAGGGCTTTTGTTAGAATTTAGATAGAAAGACTAATTCTGACCGCAGGGTAGTTTTTATTCTACAGCTAGGAGGTATACACATGAAAGTTGGCATCGTAATGGGTAGTGACTCTGATTTGGGAATTATGAAAAAAGCCGCCGACGTATTAAAGGAATTCGGCATTGACTATGAAATGGTTATTGCATCCGCTCATCGTACGCCGGAAGAAGTTAAGAAATTTGTAACACGTTTGGAAGCAGAAGGGGCTATCGCGTTTATCGCAGGCGCCGGCGCTGCCGCTCACTTACCGGGTGTAATCGCCAGTTTCACCGTATTGCCGGTAATCGGCGTACCGCTTAATGCGACTGCATTAAAAGGCATTGATGCTTTATTGGCCATCGTTCAGATGCCATCGGGCATGCCGGTAGCCACTATGGCCGTAGACGGCGCTAAAAATGCGGCTTTATTTGCCGTTCAAATCGGTGCCGCACAAAACGCTAAATTGAAAGAACAATACAAGACATATCGTGACGACATGGCAAAAGTTGTTATTGCCAAAAACGAAAAACTACAAGCGGAATTAAATACAAAAAGATTCGATTTTTAACACCTTGAGATATAATTTGATTAAAAATTTAGAGTAAAGTTTAATTTTAGTATGATTTTTACAATAAGTCTGAGAAAACACAGGAGGCTATATTATGAAAATGTTATATGAAGGTAAAGCTAAACAAGTATTTGAAACTGAAAATGCTAACGAATATTTAGTACATTACAAAGATGATGCTACCGCTTTTAATGGTGAGAAAAAAGGCACTATCCATGACAAAGGTGTTTTGAACAACAAAATTTCCTCTTTCTTCTTTGAATTGTTGACTAAAGAAGGCGTGCCTAACCATTTCGCTAAACGTCTTAACGATCGCGACCAATTAGTTAAGAAATTACAGATTTTACCATTGGAAGTTATTGTTCGTAACATCGTAGCCGGTTCCTTGTCCAAACGTCTCGGCATCGAAGAAGGTACGCCTTGCAAACGCCCTATCTTGGAATTCTGCTACAAAAACGATGATTTAGGCGACCCATTTGTTAACGAAGACCAAATCCTTGCTTTGGATTGGGCTACGGAAGAACAGATTGCTTTAATCCGTAAATATGCTATGAAAGTTAACGAAGTTCTTAAAAAATTCTTAGCTGACAAAAAAGTAACCTTGGTTGACTTTAAATTGGAATTCGGCGTTCATAACGGTGAAGTATTGTTAGGCGACGAAATTTCCCCTGATACTTGCCGTTTCTGGGATAGCGAAACTAACGAAAAACTCGACAAAGACCGTTTCCGTCGCGATCTCGGCAATGTAGAAGATGCTTACAAAGAAATGTTATTCCGCCTTACCGGCGAACGCGCTTAATAGGAGAGAGCAATGCATTACGACTCTGTATTTGACAAGTGGCATGAAGAGTGTGGAGTATTCGGTATTTACGACCGTCATTTGAATATAGGTAATTTTACCTACTGGGGCCTATTTGCGCTCCAACATCGCGGCCAGGAAAGTGCCGGTATCGCCATCAGTAATGGCAAAGATATTGAAGTAACTAAGGGCATGGGCTTGTTGACGGAAGCGATTAAAACGTTACCGGATGTAGAAGGCGGCTTCATTTCTTCCGGTCACGTTCGTTATTCTACGACGGGCTCCAATAACCCTAAAAATATTCAGCCTTTGGTGATTCATTATCAGGGCGGTGACATGGCCGTAGCGCATAACGGCAACCTTACCAATGCGTTGGCTCTTCGCCGTGAGTTGGAAGATAACGGATCTATTTTCCAGACTACGATGGATTCGGAAGTTATCGTAAACTTGATTGCCCGCTCTAAAGCAGCCAATACGGAAGACCGTATTATTGAAGCGGTGCGTCGTATTGAAGGGGCTTTTTCCCTCGTTATCAGCACGAACGACAAATTAATCGGCGTCCGTGATGCCAACGGGTTCCGTCCGCTTTGTCTCGGCAAAACCGAACACGGCTATGTGCTTTCATCTGAAACCTGTGCCTTGGATGCGATTAAAGCGGAATTTATCCGTCACATCGAGCCGGGTGAAATGGTTATCATCGATGATAACGGTGTGCGCAGTCGCTTGTTTGTAGAATCGGGAAAAGAAATTAATAAAGCACTTTGTGTGTTTGAATATATTTATTTTGCTCGTTCCGACAGTGAAATTGACGGCCAGAGTGTGTATCAGGCCCGCCTTAACATGGGCCGTGAACTTGCTCGTGAAACCAAATATGATGCGGATCTTGTCATGTCCATTCCGGATTCCGGTACGACGGCCGCTTTAGGTTATGCTCGTGAATCGGGGATTCCGTTCGGCGAAGGTCTTATTAAGAACCGCTATATGGGTCGTACCTTCATTAAACCTGACCAGGCACAGCGTGAATTGGCGGTGCGCATGAAACTCAATGCGGTAGCCGATGTGGTTAAAGGTAAACGTATCGTCTTAATCGACGACTCCATTGTACGCGGTACTACCAGCGGCATCATTGTGCGCATGCTCAAAGAAGCGGGCGCCAAAGAAGTATACATGTGCGTCAGCTCGCCGGCTATTGAATATCCTTGCCATTACGGTATTGATACGTCGGTCCGTAAAGAGTTGATTGCAGCGACACATACGATTGAAGAAATCAGAGATTATATTAAAGCGGATAAACTTCACTATTTAAGCCGTGAAGGCTTGTGCCGTGCAGTCAGCGGTGTTCCGGAAGCGGAACTGTGCTTTGCCTGCTTCGACGGTGATTATGCAGTAAGTGTTCCTATGGACGAAGATGAGGGAGGCAAATATGTGCTCGAATAAAGGCGGAATTACCTACCGCGATGCCGGTGTTGATATTGATGCCGGCAATAAAGCGGTCGAACTTATGAAAGCGGCGGTAAGACGTACGTATACACCGGGCGTTGTCGGTGATATCGGCGGTTTTGGCGGTTTATTCTCGTTGGCCGGTTTTGATATGAAAGAGCCTATGCTCGTATCCGGCACCGACGGTGTAGGGACTAAATTACGCCTTGCCATTATGATGGACAAACATGACACCATCGGCCAGGACTGTGTAGCCATGAGTGTCAATGATATTTTGGTACAAGGGGCTACACCGCTCTTTTTCTTGGATTACATTGCGGTGGGCAAATTAATTCCTGAACAAGTGGCAACTATCGTGCGTGGCGTTGCGGAAGCTTGTGAAGAATCCGGTTGTGCTTTGCTCGGCGGTGAAACGGCTGAAATGGCCGGTTTCTATGGCGACGGTGACTATGATGTGGCCGGTTTTGCCATGGGCATCGTGGATAAACCGCGTCTTTTGACCGGTGAAAACATTAAAGCCGGTGACGTACTCTTAGGCTTACCTTCCAGCGGTGTACATTCCAACGGTTTCTCCTTAGTTCGTAAGATTGTATTCGATCATAAAAATATGTCCTTGCAGGATGAAATTCCTGAATTCGGTAAAACCTTGGGCGAAGAACTTTTGACGCCGACTCGTTTATATCCGAAAGCTGTATTGCCATCCATTCGCAAAGGTCTCTTAAAAGGCATGGTTCACGTTACGGGTGGCGGTTTCTACGATAATATTCCGCGCATCTTGCCGGAAGGCACAACGGCCCGCGTGAATGCCGATGCATGGCCTAAATTACCTGTATTTGCCAAATTGCAGGAATGGGGCAATGTAGATATTAAAGAAATGTACCGTACCTTCAACATGGGTATTGGCATGATTTTAGTCGTTGACCCTGAAAATTTAGCCGCTGTAAAAGCGCAGCTTGCTAAACAAAACGAAGCTGTTTATGAAATCGGTCGCATTGAAGAAGCAGGTGCGGAACGTGTAATTATGGAAGGTCGTGAATTCATTGGCTAAGCGAATTGCCGTATTTGCCAGTGGTCGCGGATCCAATGCTGCCGCTTTATATGAAGCGATTAAGCAAGGTGAAATCAACGCAGAGGTTGTGGTCGTACTTAGCGACCACGCCGATGCGCCGGTGTTGGCTCGTGCCAAAGAATGGGGGGTACCAAACGTCGTAGTAGAGCGCAAAGGCTTTGATTCCAAAGAGTCTTTTGAAAAAGCCATGCTTGACGCTATTGCACCATATGAGCCGGAAGCCATCGTGTTGGCAGGTTACATGCGTCTATTGGGACCAACGTTCATTAAACCGTACGAGTACAAAATTTTAAACATTCACCCGGCTTTATTGCCGTCGTTCCCGGGCCTTCATGCGCAGGGACAGGCCGTAGCGGCAGGGGTGAAAGTGAGCGGCTGTACCGTTCATTTTGTAGATACGGGGATGGATTCCGGTCCCATTATTATGCAAGCCGTGGTGCCTGTCTATGCCGATGATACGGAAGATACTTTGGCGGCCCGCATTTTACCGGAAGAACATAAAACGTATAAAAAAGCACTGGCCCTCTTCTGTGAGGACAAATTATCGATTAAGAATCATATTGTACACATTGAGGACTAGCCCTTGGGCGGTCCTTTTGTGGCCATTTGTGCAATTTTGTTGGCTTAGGTCTGTTGTAGGAGGTCTTGTATGATTAAAAATGCACTCATCAGTGTATCCGATAAAACCGGCATTGTAGATTTTGCCAAATCCTTGGCGGAATTAGGTGTCACCATTTATTCCACAGGCGGTACTTTCCGTGCCATCGCTGATGCAGGCGTTACGGTGCATCAAGTGGATGAATTGACTAAATTCCCTGAAATGATGGATGGTCGTGTGAAAACGTTGCATCCTATGGTGCATGGCGGTATTTTGGCGGTACGCGACAATGAAGAACATGTAAAAGCTATGGAAGAACATGGTATTCAACCGATTGATTTGGTGGTTGTTAACTTGTACCCGTTCCGTGAAACCATTGCCAAACCGAATGTGGCCCTTGAAGAAGCCATTGAAAATATTGATATCGGCGGTCCTACCATGGTTCGTTCCGCTGCTAAAAATAATGCCTTCGTAGGCATCGTAGTAAATCCGGAACGTTATGACGAAGTCATTGCTCGCCTCAAAGCTGACGGCGACTTGGGTCGTGATTTCCGCTTTGCCTTGGCCAAAGAAGCGTTTGCTCATACAGCGGCTTACGATACGGCCATTGCCAACTATTTCAGCGAACAGCTCGGTCAGACACCGTTCCCACCGGAATACTTACAGGCTTATGAAAAAGTTACCGACCTTCGCTACGGTGAAAACCCGCATCAAAAAGCGGCTTTTTACAAAGAAATCGGCGAAGTGTCCGGTATGGGGGCCATGAAACAGCTTCACGGCAAAGAGTTATCCTACAATAATATCGTTGATATGGAAGCGGCTTGGAATATGGTTTGGGAATTTGAAGAACCGGCTGCTTGTATCATTAAACATACTAATCCTTGCGGCGCTGCCATTGGTAAGGATTTGCACGAAGCTTACGTCAAAGCATACGAAGCGGATTCCGTATCGGCTTTCGGCGGTATCGTAGCCTTAAATCGCGAAGTGGATGAAGCAACGGCTACGGAAATGAGCAAACTTTTCTTGGAAGTTATTATGGCGCCTAAATTCTCGGCGAAAGCCCTCAGCATTTTGACGGCGAAGAAAAATATTCGCCTCGTTGAATTGGCTCAGCCGAAAGCGGACCAAGTAGTAGTGAAAAAAGTATCCGGCGGTTTATTGGTACAGACAGAAGATGATTTGAAAGAAGATGAAGCATCTTACACAGTAGTAACGAAAGTTCAACCGACCGAAGCGCAGTGGGAAGAACTTCGCTTTGCCTGGAAGATGGTAAAACATGTAAAATCCAATGCTATTTTAATTGCTAAAGATAAGCAGACCTTAGGCGTTGGCGCCGGTCAGATGAACCGTGTGGGCGCCGCTAAAATTGCCCTCAAAGAAGCAGGCGATAAAGTGAAGGGCGCAGTCCTCGCATCGGATGCATTCTTCCCATTCGGCGATACCGTAGCGACGGCAGCAGAACACGGCATTACAGCCATTATCCAACCGGGCGGATCGATTCGTGATGAAGAATCCATTGCTAAAGCCGATGAAGCGGGCATTGCCATGGTATTCACTCATGTTCGTCATTTTAAACATTAATGAGGAGGCTTTATGAAAGTTTGTGTAATTGGTGGCGGCGGTCGTGAGCACACCTTAGCGTGGAAATTGGCTCAAAGTGATTCGGTTGAAAAAGTATATGCCATTCCGGGCAGTAAAGCCATGGAAGATGTGGCAGAGTGCATAGCTATTGATTGGCAGGACTTTGGTGCCGTAACTGAGTTTTTGACAAAAGAAAATATCGACTTGGTGGCAATCGGACCGGAAGCACCGCTCGTAGCAGGCCTCGCCGATGCGGTGCGTGAAGCGGGCATTGCCGTATTCGGTCCTTCAAAAGCAGCGGCTCAATTGGAAGGGTCCAAGGTATTTGCCAAAGACTTGATGAAAAAATACAACATTCCTACAGCAGCTTACGGTGTTTTTGATGATGTGGCAAAAGCAGAAGCTTTCATCGATGAAACCGGTGCGCCTATCGTTATTAAAGCGGACGGCCTCGCTGCCGGTAAAGGCGTTGTTGTAGCCATGACCGTAGAGGAAGCGAAAGCTGCCGTAGTGGACATGCTTTCCGCTAATCGCTTCGGCGATGCCGGTCATACGGTAGTTATTGAAGAATTTATGAGCGGCGAAGAAGCGTCTTTATTGGCTTTCGTAGATGGTACCACGGTAGTGCCGATGATTGCTTCGCAAGATCATAAACGTATTTTTGACGGTGACAAAGGCCCGAATACGGGTGGCATGGGGACCTATGCACCGGCTCCGGTAATGACGGACGCATTGCTTAAAGAAGCGTACGATAAGGTGTTGGTACCTATGGTGGCAGCGATGAAAAAAGAAGGCATGCCCTATGTAGGCTGCTTATATGCAGGCCTTATGATTACCCCGCAAGGCCCTAAAGTAGTAGAATTTAATGCCCGTTTCGGCGATCCGGAAACACAGGTTGTTTTGCCTTTATTGGATGGCGATTTAGGCGAGATTATGATGGCTTGTGCTAAAGGGACTTTAACCGAAGATATGGTGGCATGGAAAAAAGGTAGCGCAGCTTGCGTTATTTTGGCCTCTGCCGGTTATCCGGAAACATCCCACAAAGATGATGTAATTGACGGCGACTTGAGCTTTACTGATAATACCTTAATATTCCATTCGGGAACCGCTTATAAAGATGGCCATTTTGTGACTGCCGGTGGTCGTGTGCTCGGTATTGTAGGTCTTGGTGCCGATTTGCAGGTAGCTTTGGATGTAGCGTACGAAAGAGTAGCCAAAGTAGGCTTTGAAGGGCGTCAGTATCGCAAAGACATTGGTCAAAAAGCATTTGCTCATTTGAGATAAAATTCATCAATTTGTGAAGTTTCAAATCAACTTATTTACGCCTATTGAAAAATAGGTGTATAATAATAAAACAATTTATCTATTTTGAGTAGTATATGATAGGCCAATGAAGCGGGGCGTGATAGTATGGCGTTATACAAAAATCTTAAACGAGTTCGGACGAGGACCGGCAAAAGCCAGTTGGAAGTAGCACATAGTGTAGGGATTAGCAATGCAGCCCTTTCCAACTATGAAACCGGTTATCGCGAGCCCGATTTAGAAACGTTGAAGCAATTAGCCGTATATTATGGTGTATCCTTAGATGAATTGGCTGAGGTTAAGCCTAGTGCACCTCTGGTTTACGACTTATGGGCTGTTATTAAAAACAAGGAAATAGCTTTTAATGGCAAACGATACGCCTTGAAGCCGTCACAGCGTCAACAACTGCGCAAGCAGTTGGCCGCTTTTTTTGAAAAATACGACCCGGTAGTCGATAAAGTCGAGAAATAAGGTGCCCCATAAGGTAATCGAATTGATATGAATGACTATAGTAGTTGTAGCTATATTTAGCCTATTCATAATACAGTAATGAATTCATCGAATTGATTTTTAGTTGTGAGTAATGGTATGTATGCATTAAAATAGACGAAGTACTAAAAAGGAGTTCGGTCTCAATGTTCTACGTTGAGATCAGCTTCTTTTTGGCTTTTGATAGACTATAGGCCATGGTCTGTAGATTGATATTATTGATTTATGGATATGTTTGATATAAAAATCGGCGTTTTGGCACGTGGTTAAATTATATTGAAAAAAGTGATTGTAAAATAAAAATGGCAGTACCTATTACGATAAAATAATAGGTACTGCCATGATGTTTAATTAGCGACTGATTTATGCTGGGCTGTTTTTACAGTGTAATCGTCGAACCGGGTTCAACTACGAGGCCTTTTTGATTGTGCTTAGCTTTTAGTTCTGCCACAAAGGCATCCGGCTCTTCGTCGATAACCGGCCAAGTTTTGTAGTGAATCGGAATGGTTACGTCTGCTTTGATGAGGGACGCTGCGAGTAGCGCATCTTCCGGTCCCATGGTAAAGTTATCGCCAATTGGTAATAATGCGTAATCCAATTGACCAAAGCGATTTAAGTACTGCATATCGCTGAAGAAAGCCGTATCGCCGGCAAAGTAGAGTGTTTTATCGTAGAAAGTAACGATAACGCCTGCTGCATGACCGCCCGGAATACCGGCACCGTGGAAGGCAGGGGTAAGGCGGATGGAACCGAATTCAAAGTCGTGTTTGCCGCCCAAATGCATGGCGTGAGCTTTAAGACCGGCCTCTTCGGCTTTGTGCGCCACTTCGGCGGTAGATATTACGAGGGCATCATTGGCTTTGCCAATAAGGTCCGCATCGCCGTAATGGTCGCCGTGGCCGTGGCTGATAAAAATATATTGGCATTTAATATCTTCCGGTTTGGCTTTTTCCCAAGTATTGCCGTTGAAGAACGGATCAAATACGATAGATATTTCGCCGTTGGATAACATAAAGGTAGAATGACCGTAATACGTTAATTTGACTTCCATAAAAGACGCCTCCTTGTGATTTAAATATTAGACTACTGTTATAATTAATGATACCATAGAAATAGATTGAATTACATAAATTTTACATATTTCAAACTATATGGATTTTACATATTGTAAGCTGTTGGAAATAATAGAGGATAGATTATGGAATTGACACATTTTGATGAAGCCGGTAATGCTCGCATGGTAGATGTGAGTGAAAAGGCGGTGACGGCCCGAACGGCGGTGGCGGAAGGCTATATTTCGGTTAATGCGGAAATTTATGAGCGCATTAAGGTGGGGACTATGAAAAAAGGCGATGTTTTGGCGGTGGCTCAACTGGCGGCGATTATGGGCGCCAAGAAAACATCGGATTTAATCCCTTTGTGTCATCCTTTGATGCTCAGCAAGGTGGCTGTTATTTGTGAGCTTGATGAAAAACGCCGGGCCGTGCGCATTGAAGCTACGGTTAAAACATCAGGTCAAACCGGAGTCGAAATGGAAGCGTTAACCGCTGTACAAGTGGGGCTCCTTGCGGTATTCGATATGTGCAAAGCCATCGACAAGAGTATGGTTATGGGGCCTGTTT
The DNA here is from genome assembly GCF_000431435.1 of Veillonella sp. CAG:933. Lineage (NCBI taxonomy): Bacteria > Bacillati > Bacillota > Negativicutes > Veillonellales > Veillonellaceae > Veillonella > Veillonella sp. CAG:933. The sequence continues at coordinate 11,311 of NZ_HF986218.1, read as the reverse complement.
ATTTAGTGGAAAAAGCGGGTGGCAAGAGCGGTCATTTTGTTAATAATAATCGACCGGCTAAGTAAATTTTAGAATGAAATATACTAAGTGGTGTTTTCAAAGATAAAGTACCCTATCCTCAATAAAGACTTGAACCATACTCCATAATTAGGTAAAATAAGATATTAGACTAAATAGATTCAATGACAGAAAAGAGTGTATTATGGAAATTGTATTGGTAGAACCGGAAATTCCCGGTAATACAGGAAATATTGCCCGCCTTTGCGCGGCCAATCACATGACCTTACATTTGGTAAAACCGTTGGGTTTTAAGTTGGAAGATAAATACTTAAAACGAGCCGGTCTCGATTATTGGGATCTGGTGGATGTACAGGTTCATGAAAACTTACAAGAAGTATATGATAAATATCCCGATCGTCGTTATTTCTATGCAACGACTAAAGCGAAACATACCTATGCCGAAGTAGAGTATCAAATCGGCGACATGTTGGTTTTCGGTAAAGAAACTAAAGGGTTACCGGAAGACTTGTTGGCGGCGAATTATGACCACACAATTCGCATCCCCATGATTGCGGAAGCCCGATCCTTGAATTTATCCAATTCGGTGGCGATTATCGCCTATGAAGCGATGCGCCAGTTGAATTTTCCGGATTTAAGAAACTTTGGTCATTTAACAATGAAAGGTGGAATTTAAAAAATGAATTACGATAAGGCTTACGAATTACAAAAAGCAATGCGTGAAAGTGAAGAATATAAAGCGTTGATGGATGCGCAAGCTGCTGTTGAAGGTGACAGCACTGCTAAAGGTTTAATTGAACAATTCTTGATGCAACAGATGCAATGGGAATACGCTAAAATGGCAGAAGCACCTGAAGCGGAAGAAATCGGTAAAAAATTGGAAGAATTAATGCCTATGATTCAAGCTAACTCCGGTGCTCAAGCGTATTTACAAGCTCATGTACGCTGGACTCAAGTTTCCAATGATATTTATCGTATTATCAGTGAACCTATTACAGAAGGAATGAAAATTCTTGAAAAAGATAAACAGTAATCTACAAGATCTTTATACTGATTTACAGCATTTGGTTGCACCCGGTTCACTGTGCTGCGATGAGCCTTTGTCAGCTCATACGACGTTTAAAATCGGCGGGCCTGCGGATATTTTCGTGACGCCGCAGACCATGTTACAGTTGAGCCAAGTATTGGCAGCTATTCATAAAGCGGGTGTACCGCTTACCGTGTTGGGCAGTGGTTCCAACGTATTGGTGCTGGATGGCGGCATTCGCGGTGTCGTTTTATCGTTAAGTGATATGCGTGAGACTATGGCAGCGATTGATGGGGTGTTAACCATCAGCGCCGGTTATATGTTAAAAGACGCGTCGGAGTTTGCCTATGCGGCCGGTCTTACGGGCTTGGAATTTGCCATCGGCATTCCGGGCACGCTCGGTGGTGCTGTATTCATGAATGCCGGCGCCTATGGTGGTGAAATGTGTCAGGTAGTAACCAAGGTACGTGCCGTTGATATGGCCGGTCAGGTAAGAGAATACAGCGCGGAAGAATTGGCGTTTGCTTACCGTCACAGTCGTTTTCATGAAAGTCATGAAATCATTGGCGAAGTAGATATTCGCTTAAAAGATGGCGATAAGGATGAAATCTTGGCCCTCATGGAAGATTTTACGCAACGCCGTGAGAGTAAGCAACCCCTTGAATATGCCAGTGCGGGATCTACGTTTAAACGGCCACCGGGATATTTTGCAGGGACGCTCATTGAGCAGACCGGTCTTAAGGGCCTCGCTGTGGGTGATGCGGAAGTGTCCCAAAAACACGCCGGTTTTGTTATTAATAAAGGACAGGCATCGGCTGAGGATGTGCTGAATTTAATTCACAGTGTCCAGGCCCGGGTTGCGGAAGCACATGGCGTTAATCTGGAGACGGAAGTGCGCATTATCGGTGAAAAGGCTCAAAAGTAAGAATATTTTGATTTTGTACGCGAAACGCCTCTTGAATCATTGAAGAGGAGTAAAAAATTTATATAAGCTTTTGCCCGAACGGGGTACTCTCTCTATCGAGAGTATTCTAAGTAGGGCAAAAATTATTATATCTAGAAATATTAAAATGTGGTTGACATCACTGATGTTAACCATGTATAATATTTCGGTAAGCATTTGAATCTTATTCCATTAGCCCCGGAAAGAGAGCAGGATGCTTTTTGGTAAAGTTAGTCGTTATGAGGAGGAATTAGCAGCATGAAAACCACATATATGGCCAATCCGAACACTATCGAACGGAAATGGTATGTTGTTGACGCTGAAGGTAAAACTTTAGGACGCCTTGCTGCCGAAGTAGCTAAAGTTCTTCGGGGCAAAAATAAACCAGCTTTCACACCACATGTTGACACCGGTGACCACGTTATCGTAATCAACGCTGAGAAAGTTCGTTTCACAGGTAAAAAATTAGAACAGAAAATGTATTTCCGTCATTCCGGTTATCCGGGCGGTTCCACATTCGTTACTCTTGGTAACATGTTGGCAAAACACCCTGAACGCGTTGTGGAAATGGCAGTTCGCGGGATGCTTCCTAAGAACAAATTAGGCGCTCAGATTTATCGCAAATTGAACGTTTATGCAGGTCCTGAACATCCACATGCAGCTCAGAAACCTGAAGTTTTGGAATTTGATATTCGGTAATTTCCGGGAGGAGGAACATACACATGGCAGTAGCTCAGTACTACGGTACAGGCCGTAGAAAATCTTCCGTTGCCAGAGTTCGTCTGGTACCGGGCACAGGTAAAATCACGATTAACAAACGTGAATTAAACGAATACTTCGGTCGTAAGACTTTGGAATTGATTGTAAAACAACCGCTTAACCTTACCGGTACGGTTGAACAATATGATGTAATCGCCAGCGTTGAAGGTGGCGGTCCATCCGGTCAAGCAGGTGCAATCCGTCACGGTATTTCCCGTGCGTTGCTCGGCGTTGACGAAGAACTTCGTCAGTCCCTCAAAAAAGCCGGTTTCTTGACTCGTGACCCACGTATGAAAGAACGTAAAAAATACGGTCTCAAAAAAGCTCGTAAAGCATCCCAGTTCTCGAAACGTTAATACTTGCTTTTTCAAAACCCCTACAGGCTTTGGCTTGTGGGGGTTCTTTTTATTTACACCTTTACCAATTTGAGCCAATATGCGTAGGTAGTATACAAGTAGCCTACAAAAAGGTTACAAATAGGTTACAAATAAAAATTGAAAAATTTTAAGATAAAATATATCATTTTGAATTTTATGTGTTATATTATAGTTGTTGGTAGCGTTGGTTTGAAAAAGCGTTCGTTATTTACACCTCCTTTCATGATGATATGAGAACAGAAAAAGCCGGTGCGCTCTATGGCTAGTGCGTACCGGCTTTTCTGTATTTATAACAGGTTGATAGCTTCTTGTAGTTCGGATATGCTTTTTTTAGTGTAATGCTTAACGGTTGTATTATAGCTTGCATGCCCGCACAGGCTTTTAATTGATACCGTGTTAGCGTTCACATCTGAAAGCATAGTAGCAAAAGTATGCCGTGTGTCATGTGGTCTATGCTTTTCATTTAGTGCTAGTGCCTTAATAATCGGTGTAAATATCTGTCTATAGTAGTAATCATAATTAATAGGCTTGCTATCTTCTTCAATTAAGTATTTTGATGCGGATGCATAACGTGCTTTTACATAGCTTAATATGTGGTGTGATATTGGTATCACTCTTAAGCCCGCCTTGGTTTTAGAATGCGTGATATGTATTACTTCATCAGTTAAATCAACATCTTCAAGTTTAATATTGAGTAATTCGTTAGGCCGTACGCCTGTATATATTGCGATAAGTAATACATCTGCGTACGGTACTTTTTTTACATTATTTTTTAATTCTTGTATTTCTTCTGCTGTGAATAGTGGCCGTTGCGGTGTTTCTGATTCAAGATTGATGCTTAATAGCTTGCTATAATCTTTTAATATAATATCGTTCTTCATTGCATAAGCATATATTTGCCGCAATAAGATAAGCATTTTACGCCGTGTGCCTGCTCCTTTGGGGCAATTATTAATAGCATCTTCTAAATGTGCTGCTTTTAAATTTCTTATTGGCTTATCTTTGATAGCATCAAAATGCAGATAGGCGGCTTCATATCCTCTTATGGTAGATTCGCTAGCATCCTTATATTTTTGCTTGCTCCATAATTTATATACATCATCAATAGTAAGCTTTTTTGTATCAATCGCATATGGATCATCATTATATAGTGCTAATGCTCTTATGGCTTCATTTTTCGTTTTGTAGTAGCCTATATATTTTCTTATTTGTTTGCCGTCCTCTGTTTTACCGGTAGTAATTCGGATGGCGTAAGGGTTGCGGCGGCCACTACCTAAATTTACTATTCCGCCATAGTGGTTAGGGTTTTTCATGTGGCTATTTCCTCTGTTTATTCGTCGAATTGGTAATAAAAGTTAATGCCTTCATAATCACAATCATTATTTTGATTATGAACTAGCATTTCAATCATATCGGCGGTTAAGTTACTATCAAAATCACAATTATTAATGTGTGCTAATTCGTGTAGTATGCTTTCAACTTGTTTAGCTTCTGATTTATTGCTATTTACAATTATTGAATAAGAGCCATCTAAATTATCATGTAATACAGCACCGGCGAATGGCGGCAACGATTTATAAATTATAATAACATTCATATATTGCTTATCTTTCACTACCTTTATTTACTTCTCTTTTTCAAGTCTTTAATTATATTTACAATAAGTTCTAAATCTTCTTTACTAATATCTTGTGCTACATCAAACAATAAGCGCATATCTGAATTTTGCCTTAGTTCTTCTGCGTATTTTGCAACATCTGCATTAGTATAATAACCTTCATTTTCATTTTCCCAATTTAATAATACAGTGGCCGGCACATTTAAAGCTTGTGCAAAATTTTCTATAACATTCATTGAAATACTTGCTATTTTTCCGTTTTCATATCTTTGAATAGTGCTTTCGCTTAAATTGACTAATTTACTTAAATCAGATAAAGTCATATTTTTTTGTTTTCTATATTTTTTTATTTGTTTTCCTATCCTTAAATTTATCTGCTCTTTAGTCATAGCTTTAGGCCTCCTTTACTTATAAACTTATATTATCATAAAATTGCATAACATACAATATAAAGTTAATAAGATATATAAAAAATTGCATATTGTGCTTGACATGTTGGTTAGCGTGTAGTATATTCTAATTACAGAAATTGCACCGAATGCAAAAAGTAGGAGGTGAAGAAATGAAACAAGAAAAATTAGATGCTTTGAAGGTTGAATTGTTCAAAAAGAAAATATCTTATAAGAAATTAGCGTTCTATATCGGTGTTTCTGTCAATACTATTAATAAGCGTATGAATGGCCGTGGTGAGTTTGATTGTGCTGAAGCTACTCTTATTAGTGATTTATTAGGACTTGATGTTAATAAAAGAGTTGAATTTTTTTTGAGCAAATAATTGCATGTCATGCAATAAAAAGAGGTGGAACGATGCTAATAGAAGATAGGTTTAATGGAAATCGGTACAAAGATTTGAAGGATGATATTTTAACTATCTTAGAAGAAACTGATGTAACTTATTCAGAAGCTATAGTAGCGCTAAGAACTATCTTAACTATTGTTTATAAGAAACAAGAAGAAGCCATTCAAAAAAGATGCCGGTATCAACATGATAATTAATTATTGGCGGTCTATGTTTAACATAGGCCGATGAAAGAAGGTGTTAAAAAGTGAATGCACTACAAATATTTAATAATTCGCAGTTTGGAGAAATTCGAACTACTGTTATTGACGGTGAACCGTGGTTTATTGCTAAAGATGTTTGTGATTGTTTGGAGTTAACCAATTCAAGAAAATCATTGCAACGTTTAGATGATGATGAAAAGGGTGTAACTTCAAGTTACACCCTTGGCGGGAAGCAAGAATTATCAACGGTTAATGAATATGGATTGTATCAATTAGTATTATCTAGTCGTAAACCGGAAGCAAAAGCATTTAAGAGGTGGATAACTCATGAAGTAATTCCAACACTTAGAAAAACCGGTAGTTATAGTATTGAAATTCCTAAAACATTACCGGAAGCATTAAGGGCTTATGCTGCGGAAGTAGAAGAACATAATAAAACTAAAGAGATCGTAGCAATGCAAGAACAACAAATAGCAGAATTTAAACCTAAACAAGATTACTTAGATAAAATCTTATCAAGTCATGCAGCATTAACCATTACACAAATTGCTAGTGATTACAATTTAAGCGCAATAGCGTTGAATAAGATACTTAATGAAGAACGCATTCAACGAAAAGTTAATGAACAGTGGATATTGTACGCTGAACATATGGGTAAAGGTTATGTTAAATCAGAAACATTCTTATTCACGCGTGCAGATGGTCGGCTTGATAGTAAAATCACTACGAAATGGACTCAAAAAGGGCGCTTGTTAATTCATGACATTCTAAAAAAGCGTGGCATTAATGCTATTCAAGATGAAATGTCAGAAGATTTTTATAATTAACAAATTTAGCTGATGTAACTTCAAGTTACATCAGGTATTAAAAGAAAGGATGAAAACAATGCATGTAAAAATTTTTGGCTTATGTGAAATTTTCGGTAGTGTAGAGGATGTAAAAGAGATTTTAACATTCATGGCTAATGAAGGCGGTTGCGGTTGTGATTGTTGCGATTGTGATGATGCGGTTAAAGATGTAGATATTGATGTTCTTGATGAAAAAGCAAGAGAAAAGCTAAATGAAATTGCTGATGAGTTAAGTGAAGCTTTAAATAATAAATTTAATTCTGATGATTCTGATGAAATTGAAAATTCTGCTAATGACGGTGCAAAGGAAATTTATCAACATCTTAAACCGTGGGAAAAAGAATTGATTCGGTCTGTAGGTAAAATTTTATTTAGAACGGCAAAAGAACATAATATTCCTTTAAAACGTGTATCAATCGAACTTGGTTCAGAAGATTGTAAATGAAAAAGAGGTGTAAATATGGATGTAGATTTAAGCAAAATGCAACCACTTGAAAAAGTAACGGTGAAGGAAGCAAGCCGTATTTTAAATCAATCTGAAGAAATGTTTAGGGCTTGTGTAAGAAGAAATGTATACCCTTTTGCGGTAGCAGCAGAAGTAAATGATAAGGGCGTATATACCTATACAGTTTTTAAAGATAAATTGATTAAATGGCTTAATAATTAATTAAATGAAATGGAGTGTGTAAAATGAGAAACTTTATTAACGGCTATCTATTTGTATTAGTATGTGTGCTAATTCCTGTATTATTCTTATTCGGTCATAAATTAGCAGCATTTGTAGCGTTTATTAATGTGCTGTTCGGCTTAGCAATCCTACAGTATGAAAATGTACGCATGAAAAAAGTGCAGAACCGCCGCCAAGCCAATTCTGCACTTTAAGAAAGGTATAAAACCTACGCTAATTATAGCACTGAAAAAGAGTTAAAAGGAAGATTGAGATATAGCGCCTATTAGGTCATTAATTTAAAAATTGATGCGGATTGATGAAAAGTTAAAGTAAATTAAATCTTAAATATCAAAAATTAGCGGTGAATTTAAAGCGTAGAGGAACGATATACACATCACACGATAAATTACACCTAAAAATAAAAATAATGTCAAATAGGCGCAATTTTATAAATTTTAGAAAGAAAGAACATTGCAATGATTAAGTTTAAAACAAAAGGTATTGAAGTAAAGGAAACATACGGTGATATTTACGCTGTTATTCCTTCATTGCCGGTAGAAGCGTTAAAGCTTAATACAGATAAAGAATACGATGTAACAATTAAACAACATCGTAAAAGCCGTTCATTGAGTGCTAATAGCTATTGTTGGTTGCTATGTGAACGAATAGCACAGGAACTTTCAAAAGAAGCTTATACAAGCAATGAAGATATTTATAGGGATGCAATTTTAAAAGCGGGCGTATATCGTGTAATGACTTGCTTATATGGTGAATTTCAAAAATTAACTAAAGATTGGGAAAGTTTCGGTGTAGGTTGGCAAGTAATACCGGTAGTAGTGCCATATCATTTGGATGTTAATAGTGAAATTGAGTGCCGTTTATATGTTGGATCAAGTCGCTATACCACTTATGAAATGTCACGGCTTATAAGTCATTTAGTTGATGAATGTGAAAATCTTGATATTCCTACAGAAGATGAAGCTTATATAAATAGCCTGTTGGAGCAATGGAATGAACAAGCGTAAATATAATGATGCTACACTCTATAGAATTACACGCTCGCAAGCGATAGAACGTGATTCAGTGCGTGGCTATCCAATGTGTGTATTGTGTAAGATTCGAGCAGCCGAGCAAGTGCATCATATTATTTACAGAAGCCAAAACGGAACAAGCGAATTAACAAATATAGCTTGCTTATGTTCCGGATGCCATTTTAAAGCGCATGGTCTTAATGGCGGGAATGCTAAAGAGATACGGCGCATATTATTAAAACGTGTAGAGGAAGCAACAACGAACTATGAAAAAAACAAAAGCAATAAAAATAGCGGTTACGGCGCTGCATACAAACGCAACGAATAAAGAAACTGTATACAGTGAAGATAAATCACGAATTAAGGCACTTGAAGAAGTGCTTGAAGTGATTGATAACGTTGAAAAGGAAAGCAGCGGTGTAATTGGAAATGGGAACGAGTAAAAGAAGATTTTTTTGGCTGAAATTAAAAAATGATTTTTTCGATGCTAAAGAAATTAAGAAATTGCGCCGTATTGCCGGCGGTGATACGTTCACAATCATTTATCTAAAGATGCTTTTAAAATCAATCACTAATGAAGGGCGGTTATATTTTGAAGGTGTTGAAGATAACTTCATTGAAGAATTGGCGCTTGATATTGATGAAGAAGTAGATAATGTGAAAGTCACGGTGTTATTCCTTCAAAAACAAGGCTTATTGCTAACGTGTGATGATGTGGAATATACACTACCGCAAGCGGTTGAAAATGTAGGTAGTGAAGGCGTTAGCGCTGAACGAATGCGCCGAATGCGACAAAGTGAAAAACAAAAACTTTTGTCACATAGTGACGGTGAAGCGTCACATTGTGCGCACATTGTAAAAAAAAGTGACGTAGAGATAGAGATAGAGATAGAGAAAGATATAAATAATAATATAAAGTCTTGCAAGCAAGACAATACACCTTCAAAAAAGCAAAAAAATGATACTGAATTTTTAGATTTTAAGAAAAATTGCATTGAGTATCTTAATAAAGTAGTTGGTGCTAAATACAAGACTGATAATAAAGCAACGGTAAGAGCATTGAAGGCAAGATACAATGAAGGCTTTACTTTTGAAGATGTAAAAACGGCGATTGATAAAAAGGCTGCTGAATGGCTTGGTACGGATATGGAAAAATATTTAAGGCCGGCTACATTGTTTGGAAATAAGCTTGAAGCCTATGTAAATCAAAAAGGGGGCGTGACTAATGGAAAACATAAAGCAGATATTAGAAAGAATTGGCAGCGCAACGATTGGAACGCAGAACCCGAAAATCTATAGAATGCCTGAATATGATGAGCCGGTAGTTGTTGATTGTGCTGTTAAATCTAAGCTTGATTATTTTGGAGTGCCTAAGCGGTTTAAAAATAGCACTTGGGAATTTATCCGAAATAACAGTGATACGGGCGATAAAGAGCGTATGCATAAGTTAGCGCAGATTAAAGAATACAGTGATAACTTCAAAAGCTATTTAAAAGATGGCATAGGCTTGCTTTTAAAAGGCGGTGTAGGTACAGGAAAAACAACAATAGCATTAGCTGTATTGCGTAATTACATTGATAAAGGCGGTAGAGGGTATTTTATAAGTGCGGTAACGTTGATGGATGAGATTTTTAATATTGCAGATTTTGCAGATAGAGCAAGGTTTGAAAATAAGCTTAAAACTGTGCCGGTGCTTGTTATTGATGATTTAGGTGCAGAAGGTAGCGGTGATATGGTAAGTCGTAAGATAGAAGCAATCATTTCAAGTAGATATAACAACGATTTAGTAAATATCATCACTACTAATTTAGGTGTTAAAGATTTAAAACGTGTGTATGACGCGCGTATTTATGACAGGATAAAAGAAACTTGCAAGGTGTTTAACATTGTAGGCGATTCGCTTAGAAAGGGTGTTAATTAATGAGTGCTACGAATCCGAATTATTATAGAGGGGCTAAATGGCAATCATGGGATGTAATAGAAATGTATCACATGGGCTTTCTGCTTGGTAATGCATTTAAGTATTTAGTGCGTGCCGGTAATAAGAACGATTTAAAAGAAGATTTAGAAAAGGCGGTTGTATATCTGCGTAAGTTTAAAGATACTCATCTTTTTGTAAATCGTGAAACATATATTGATAAGCTGCTTAATTGCTTTTGGTGGAATAAAAGCAAAGACTGCAATAATGCATTAAGTTATTGTGAAGATATTGTATGTGATTTAACAAAGGCTAATAACTTATCAATTCAAAGAAAGAACTGTTTAAGAACGGTATTATACATTGCTGTATTCAATCACTATTTAAAAGATAAGCGGGTTATTAATAGCCTTTTAGAACAATTAATAGAAGTTGTGCGTAAGGAGATAGCAGATTATGAAGCGGGTAACGTGTGATTATAGCAATGTTGATGGAATGATAGCCATATTGATTTTTGAGAATGGGATAGATCCGGATACTGCTTATACTATGGCAGAAGGTAAGCAAGTAAAGTTAATTGATATTGCAAAACAGGCTGATTTTTACAAGCGAAACAATATAAGTATAAGCGCATTATCTAAAATGTTAGGCGTGAATAAATTGAGCCTTAGAACGGCATTCTATAGAAAAGGAAAGAAAAAACGATGAATGAAGTATATTTAATGGGTAATTTAACAAAAGATGTTGAAATCAGATATACCAAAACCAATAAAATGGTATGCACTTATACGGTGGCTTGTAGTGAACGTTTTATAGCCGGTGATGGTACTGAAAAGGAAGTAACAGCATTTGTTAATTGTGTTGCGTGGGGGAAGTTAGGAGAAGCTGTAGGCAACCTCAAAAAAGGAAACCGTTGTTTCGTTGAGGGACGCTTAACCACTCGCTCATACGAAGGCAAGGACGGCCAAAAACGATACGTTACCGAGGTAGTAGCTAACTTTGTCGGTGCTCCGCTTGATGAGCCGGCAAAGCAAGCCTCTAACTTTGACAGTTTTGAAAAACAAGAGGAAAATATACCGTTTTAACGAGGTGCTAAATGG
>NZ_HF986217.1:54348-99682 GCF_000431435.1 Veillonella sp. CAG:933 | reverse complement strand
TAAAAAACTCAATTTCGTTACAGCCCCTTTTTCATACAAAAATAGGCGCTTATAGGGTAAATAGGGTCTTATAGAGCTCAGTGGGTGAGGACCTATAGGACAAAAAAAGAGTGCCGAGCCAATGCTCGACACTCTATGTGAGTTAATTAAGTTAATCCTTAGATTAATTTTTTAACAGCATCAACAGCTGCGTCAAAGTTAACGGAGCTTGTTACTTCCGGAACATATTCAACATAAGCAACTTTGTCGTCTTTACCGATAACAACGATACCGCGAGTTAACAAACGAAGTTCTTCAATCAAGAAACCGTATGCTTCACCGAAGCTTGCATCTTTGTGGTCGGAAAGGGTGATTACGTTATCAACGCCGGCAGCACCGCACCAACGTTTCTGAGCGAATGGAAGGTCCATGGAGATAGTCAAGATAACTACGTCGTCGGAAAGTTCAGTAGCTTCTTTGTTGAACCAACGAGTCTGTGCGTCACAAACGCCGGTATCAAGGGAAGGAACTACGGAAATAATTTTTACTTTGCCTTCGTAGTCTTTCAAAGTTTTAGCGCCTAAGCCGTTATCTAAAACAGTAAAGTTAGGAGCTGCGTCGCCAACTTTTACTTCTTTACCTAATAATGTCATTGGATTGCCTGCGAATGTAATTACACCGGTACGTTTTTCCATAATGAATAACCTCCTAAGATTAATTCAAAATTTAATGTTTAATTTATCTGACAGAGAACAATTTTCACTGCCTCGTAAAGTGGAGACGGTTATTTTTATAAATGCCGTACAACTCCGCTTACCATATTAAGTATAGCATGATAGAATTTATAAGTAAAATAAAAATTGATGATTTTCGATGTGATATAAACTATGTTACAATATAGAAGTAAAATATATCATTTTATTTTTATAGATAAAATAAAAAATCTAACTATTCTTGGAGACGATAATGAAAAAACTGACTATTTTTTCACAATTTTTTAAAGGTTATGGGCCCGTCTATTTGCTGGGCGTTTTGATTCTGATTACGATTAACATTCTGTTTTTATATGTTCCGCGCCTCATCGGGGAAGCCATTAACACCTTATATTACGGTAAGGAAGGCCTTACTACATATATAGGGTACTTTTTTATGTTAGCTATTGTTATCACTGTGCTAAAATTTTCATCCCGACATTTGCTGTTGGGGTCCATTCGTCGCTTTGAATTTTTACTGCGTCGTCGTTTATTTGATCACGCATTATATATTCCTACTGCCTATTATGAAAAAAACGGCCCCGGTAAGGTTATGGCCTTAATGACCAATGACGTAACATCCTTGCGCGTTTCCTTAGGCCTGGGGGTAATGATTTTAGTAGATGCCATCTTTTTCGGTATTTTTTCATTCTTCTTGATGGCTAAAGAAATCAGCGTTTCCTTGACGGTACTTACCTTACTACCGATGCCGTTTATTCTGACCGGTATGCTCACCGTGAGTCGCCGCATGCGTAAGCGTCAAAAAGAAGCGCAGAATACGTATAGCGACTTAACGGAGTTCGCTCAAGAGCTATTCCTCGGCATGCCGGTGATTCGTGCCTTTAACCGTGAAATGCGCAGTTTATGGCGTTTTAATAACATTAACAAGGTGAATTATGACAAGAACATGCGTGTTGCCTTCCTTGATTCAATCTTGGCACCGCTCACTTTCGTAGCTCCTTTTATGTGTCACGCCATCGCCATTTTTATCTGCGGTCGCTTAATCATTGCCAATGAAATTACCGTAGGCGATTTCGTAGCAGTCAACGGCTATTTGAGCTTAATTATCGGCCCAATTATGGGTATTGGCTCCTTGTTATCGGTTCTTCAAAAAGGGTTGGCCTCTTTGGATCGTATTTACGATTTCCTCATGATTGAAGAAGAAAAACCAACCGACGAGGAACGGGAGTTACCATTGACCACACTTACCGTTAAAGATTTAACCTTTACCTATCCGGAAACAAAAGTACCTATGCTTCACGACGTAAACTTAACGATTAAACCGGGTGAATTTATCGGCATCGTCGGTGGACCGGGGTCCGGTAAATCTACGCTATTTAAATTGCTATTGCGCTTACACGATACGCCGCAAGGCAGTATTTATGTGGGGGACGAAGATATTACGTCCATGCCGCTTCAAGTGCTGCGTCGCAGCATTGCCTATGTACCGCCGGAACCATATTTGTTAGGCACTACTATCGGTGAAAATATCGCCTTTGGGGAAGCGTCAGATCATACGCTGGAACTTTCCCAAGCGGCTGAACGAGCGGCTTTAACTCGTGATTTAAGCGAGCGCCTGGCGCCGGCGGCTAAACGTCTAAAAGAAGGGGGCACCGATTTATCGGGCGGTCAAAAACAGCGTGTTAATATTGCTCGCGGTCTTTATAAAAATGCACCGTACTTGCTCCTGGATGATAGTTTTTCCGCTTTGGATACCATCAGTGCCGGTACGATTATAAACACCTTACGCCAAGGTCGTAATCAAAGTTTATTATTCATTTCCCAACGTTTGGAAGCACTCCGCGAAGCGGATCGCATTATTGTTTTTAAAGAAGGTACCATTGTCGAAGAAGGTACTCATGAAGCGCTTATGGCCAAAGAAGGCGAGTATTATCGCTTATATGCCCAGCAGCTTGATGAACCGCTTATCGGTGTAGCTGAGGAAGGAGGGGCCCAATGAGCAAGCAACATACCAGTTCCTATACGGTACAGGAAGAAGCGCAGTTAACGAAGCATCAAGATATCTTGCTACTAAGCCGTTTAGGACAATATATAAAACCGCATTCCTTCCTGCTTTTGTGGGCAGCGCTGTTTTTATTGATTGCCATGGGCCTCGACTTACTGCGCCCGCTTTTGATGAAAACCGTAATCGATACGGCTTTTCCGCAACGAGACATCGGCATTATTACAGAGTATGCCGGTATCTACTTTATGACGATATGCTTCAGTATTATTGCTTTGTTTGTACAAAATTATACATTACAAAAATTCGGTCAAAGCATTATTTTTGAAATTCGAAATATAGTATTTTCCAAGATTTTAGCGCGCACACCGGCTCATTTCGGGCAATTGCCAATCGGTAACTTGGTTACCCGGGTAACCAATGATACGGAATCACTGCGCACTTTGTATACCGACGTAGTGTTAAAATTGGGCAGCAGTGTGCTCATGATTATCGGTATTTTAATATCCATGTTTGCCATCGACGTAAAATTGGCGTCCTTAGTCTCCTTACTGGTGCCGATTATGGCGGTTATTATTTTTATTTATCAAAAATACAGCCGTAAAGCGTTCCGCGGTGTCCGTACCAAATTGGCGGCTTCCAATACGTCGGTGCAGGAGATGCTCAACTTCATCGTCATTATTAAATCCTATGTGGGTGAAAAGATTATGGCGAAGCAGTATGACCGCATCAGTCGTGAATTTTTAGAAGCCGGTTTATTCGAGGTTAAAACCTTCGCCATCTTCCGTCCGATTGTGGACGGCTTACTGTTCGTCATTTTTATCGCTATTTTCAGTTTTACCAATTGGTTCGATTCGGTGACGGAAGCAGGTACAGTATTTGCCTTCATCCAATATATGGATAAATTTTTCCAGCCGATTAAAGAAATCGCCGAAAAATATAATAACTTGCAAAGTGCCTTAGCCGGTGCGGAGCGTTTGGTGCCGATTATTAATGAAGAGTCCGACACGACCATTGAAGCAGTGTCGATTCCGGAAGAGTTTAAAACGATTAACACCATTGAATTTGACCATGTGTGGTTTTCCTATGATGATTCCGATAATTATGCCTTAAAAGATATTTCCATTGCCATCGACGGTGGGCAATTTGTAGGCATCGTAGGACCGTCCGGGGGCGGTAAATCTACCTTGATGAGCTTATTAATGGGCTTTTACCGTCCTACTAAAGGTACGATTCGCATCAACGGCTATGATACAGCCGATTATGCACCGGCTGTCTTGCGAGAAGTCATGGGCTATGTATTCCAAGACAGTCATTTGTTCAAAGGGACTATTCGTGAAAATCTCTCCCTCTACGATGACACAATTCCGGAAGAGAATCTCATAAAAGCGGCTAAAAAGGCCCATTTGCACGCTATGATTGAACGATTGCCGCAAGGCTATAATACGCCGGTTGGTTATTTAGGTTCTTTATTATCCACCGGTCAGAAGCAGTTGTTAGCGTTAGCTCGCGTCTTGGTGCGCGATCGCAAGGTTCTTATCTTTGACGAAGCAACCGCTCATATTGACAGTCATACGGAACAATTGATTCAAGAATCCATTGAAACGATTCGCGGTGAAAAAACGATTATCAGCATTGCCCATCGTTTATCGACTATTCGTTCGGCTAATTGTATTTATATGATTAAGCACGGACAAATTGTAGAGCAGGGGGATTATGAATCATTAATTGCACAAAAGGGTGAATTCTTTGCACTTTGGGAGGCGAAATAAGGTTGGAGCTCATTACGTCAAAAGATAATAAAACATTAAAATATGCACAATCTTTGCAGCGCAAAAAATACCGCAAATTACATGGTGAATATTTAGCGGAAGGTCTTCGTACCGTAAGTGATATGATGGCCACGGGATTGGTAACTACGATTTTTGTAAAAGAAGACAGTAACTGTGAATCAATAATATCGGAGGCGGAACAACGAGGTATCAAGTTATGGTCGGTGAGCAGTGATTTGATGCATACCATCGAATCTACCGTTAACGGCCAAGGCATCGTTGCCATTGTGAAGAAGCAACATCATGATATTAACGATTTAGTTATTACCGATGGTTTATATGTATTACTTGATGAAGTGCAAGATCCCGGTAATTTGGGGACTATTATTCGTACTGCATTAGCGGCCGGTGCGAAGGGGCTTTTTTTAACCAAAGGCAGTGTAGACCCTTATAATGAAAAGACCGTTCGCAGCACCATGAGTGCCATCACTAAAATACCGATTTTTGAGAATGTTACCATGGAAAATGTGGTGGGTCTAATGAAAAACAGTCAGTTAACGGCCTATGCCACCGCCTTAGATAATGCTGAGGCTATTCAAGATGTAACATTTGCGAAGCAAACCTTATTACTTTTAGGCAATGAAGCGAATGGGCTCAGTGAAGCGTGGTTCAACATGGCCGATAATCGGATAACTATACCTATGTACGGACCTATTGAGTCCCTTAATTTATCGGTAGCGGCCGCTTTATGCATGTATGCAGTGAGAGAGAGTTGGTTATAATGAATGAACAGGACATCAGCCAAATTTTAAAAGCTTATAAAAATGGTTCCCTTGAGTTAGAAGAATGTAAGTCATCGATTACTGAATTGATTAGTCAAGCGGTTCAAAAAGAAGAACGGTCGCGCAATTTACAAGATGCCGTACTCGATTTGGATCGTGACAAACGACAGGGGTTTCCCGAAGTGGTCTATTGTGAAGGTAAAACCGATGAACAGTGTATTACGATTCTAAAAGAACTGAATTTACACTACAGTACGTATATGGGCACCAGAGCGAGACAGAGCATTTATGATGCGTTAAAAACTGTGATTCCTGAAATTGAATACGATGAAACGAGTCGCATTATTTATCGTCATAGTGATAAAGTCATACACAATGAGGGTCGTACTATTGCGGTAGTAACAGCGGGGACAAGTGATATTCCAATCGCCGAAGAAGCAGCGGTAACCGCAGAGCTTATGGGGAATGAAGTGACTCGCATTTATGACGTTGGCGTAGCAGGGATTCATCGTCTGTTTCACCGTTTAGATGATATTACATCCGCCAATGTCGTTATTGTAGTAGCAGGCATGGAAGGTGCTCTGGCCAGTGTAATCGGTGGGCTTGTGACGAAACCGATTATAGCCGTGCCCACCAGTGTTGGTTATGGCGCTAATTTTAAAGGTTTAGCCGCCTTGTTATCCATGTTAAATTCTTGTGCCGCCGGAGTCGGTGTAGTGAACATCGATAACGGATTCGGCGCCGGCCGTTTGGCTCATATGATTAACAGTCAGAGGTGAATGTATGAACTCACAATTAATTCAAATTGAAGCCAATATCGATAACATGAATCCGGAACTATATGGTCCTTTACTGGATACCTTGCTGAAGGGCGGCGCCAATGATGCGTGGTTAACCCCTATTATTATGAAAAAGGGAAGACCGGCTATTATGCTCAGTGTGTTGGCACCGAAAGAGCAATTAAAGGATATCAGTGAATTGATTTTTGAAAATACCACCACTATCGGTTTTCGATATTTTGAGGTAGACCGTGTAATCTGTGAACGAGAGTTTGAAGAGATTTTTTACAAAAATCAAAAGATACATGTAAAAAAGGCATTTCACGACGGAAAACTGGTGAATATTTCCCTTGAATACGAAGATTTAGCTAACGCGGCACTTGCATTAAATATTCCTATAAAAATTTTAGAAAAAGAAGTGTGGGCCACCTTAACAAGTCCCGTATTTTAGTGTAAAATATAGTCTCTCGCACTAATTATTTAAAATTCAAGATGAAAAGTATCATCTGTCGTGATTTGAGACATCATGACGGTAAATTTTACAGTCATATTATCAGCAGTTCATTAATTGATTATATTTTTTTCCTAAAATTAGTGTGTAATAGTAAAATTCCACTATACACTACCAATAGACATATGTTAAAATAACATATATCCTCTTTAAATGATTAAGTATTAAAAAAGTAGAAGGTGCATATGATACGATTAATTGTTAATGCCGACGATTTCGGCTTACATCAAGCCGTTAACGAAGGTATCATTAAAGGGCACAAAGAGGGGATTATCACAAGCACATCGTTATTGGCCAATGGCGATGCTTTTGACGAAGCAGTTGCTATGGCCAAGGAAAATCCTCGTTTGGGGATTGGCGTCCACACAGCCCTTGTGGGTGGTCTTAAACCACTAAGCGGTGCCGACAAAGTACCGAGCCTCGTTGACGAGCACGGTCGATTTTTTACCTCCTATCCGCAATTCATTAAGAAAGCGGTATCGGGAGATATTAATTTTGAAGAAGTATATCAAGAATTGGATTTACAATTCGAAAAAGTGGTATCCTCCGGACTTGCCATTACACATGCGGACGGACATCAGCACTTGCATGTATTGCCGCAAATTACACCGATTATGACTTCCTTATTGAAAAAATACGGCATTAAAAAGATGCGCATTCCTGCGGAAGATCGTTTTTTCCGCAACGGAATTAATCAATGGGGACGTTTTGCCGGTAAGGTAGGTTTGGCGGAAGTGGCCGATAAAGCATACACCTTTTCAAGTCGTATGGGTATTTGGTCACCACGTTATTTCTGGGGTATGATGAGTGGCGGCCAGCTTACGGAAGAACGATTAATGGAAATTCTTCATCGTGTAGCCGGTACTCGTGGCAGTCATGAAATTATGACTCATCCCGGTAATAATGATCGGGTTCTCAACGCTTTATTCCCTTGGGATTATCACTGGGAAAGTGAGTTAGCCGCTATGTGCGCGGAACCGGTAAAAGAGTTTATCAAGTTCCATCAGATTCAGCTTCTCAATTATGGTGAATGTGAATGAATAAGATGCTCAAGCGAGGCCTATTGTTAGGGCTTTTGCTACTGGTTATTTCAGGGCTCACTATTTATTTCACCATTGATTTAAAAGCGTTACAAACTCTGGAAACCTTTAATATTACATCCCTGTTGTTGGCTTTGATTGCATTGGCTGTGGGTATGTATTTTGACGGTTTACGTTTACAGCGGTTAGTACAAATGGGCGGCTATAAATTACCGATTAAAGCTATTTTACGCGTTATATTCGGTAACTATTTTATGGCCATGCTGACACCTGGTGCCAGCGGCGGCGCGGTGGCTCAGGTTTTAATCCTTAAGAGTTACGGTGTACCCGTTATGAAAGGGGCGCCGATTGTACTGATTCGAACCGTATTTTCTATTTTGTTCTTAATTGCTATGTTACCGGTTATATTTTTACACGGCTCCATAACAATTCCTTACATCAGCAACGAAGCTTTGATTCAGGTATCATTTATTATGGTACTTTGTACAATTTTTGGCTTATATCTGTTGCAGACCAATTTAATGAAACGATTTGTTTACATTGTAGCCGAACGGTTACAAAGTGGTCATCCTAAAAGTTGGTTAGCCAAATTAGCTGAGTTAAATGAAGGGTTTAGCTTAATCTATGCCAGACCATTTCAGTCCATAGTGGTTTTCATTGAGTCCGGTTTAAGTCTTATCGCTTTATATACGATAGCACCGGCACTTATGATGGCCTTTACATGGGATATACCGATTGTGGAAGTCCTCAATCGCATGATTTTATTAAATCTTATTTTGTATTTTGCCCCTACACCGGGTGGTACAGGTGTAGCCGAAGGTTTGTTCGTTTATTTGTTTGAGTCATTTTTGCCGTTAGGGACTGTCGGAATTGTCGCAGTTGGCTGGCGTGTAGTGGCTGAGTATTTGCCGTTTTTCATTGGCATGTATTCCGTATTTACCCTCTACGGTCGTCAATTTGTAGCCGGCGCGGCAATGACTGATGAACAGGAAAAAGATGGAGGTAATAACATTGGCTAAGTTAAAGAAAGACAAATTTTATTTGGTTCAAGAAGACATTCTTCCTGAAGCCATTAAAAAGACGATTAAAGTAAAAGAAATTTTAAAATTAGGCGAAGCTAAAACGATTAACGAAGCTGTTGAACGCATGGATTTAAGTCGTTCCGCCTACTATAAATATAAGGACTATGTATTCCCGTTTTACGAAATTGCCCAAGGTAAAATCGTATCTATTACGGTTTCCATGTCTAATGATCCGGGCATGTTATCCAGCATCTTACGGGCTATTGCCAAAAGTAACGGCAGTATTTTGACAATTAACCAGGATATTCCGCTTCAAGGCATTGCTAACGTAACGATTGCCTTTGAAACCAAGGATTTGTCCACTACATTAGAAGAATGTTTGGATAATATCCGTAGTATCCGCGGTATCTTAAAAGTTGAAATTTTAGGTCAGGCTTAATCGAAACAGATTGATCACTCATTTCAACATTAAAGAATATGGCTAATAAAAAAGAAAAATAGGCTTAGCCCCGACTTATTTAATAGGCCGGGGCACTCTTATAAGAGAGAGGGAGAAGAAGATGGAACAAGTTAAGGTCGCTTTACTGGGATTTGGGACCGTAGGGCAAGGAACATTTGAATTATTAGTTAAAAACCGTGATTTAATCACTAATCGCACCGGTGTATCGATTCAAGTCAGCAAAATTTTCGTGCGTAATGCTGAAAAATACAGCCACATTACGTTGCCGGAAGGTACACAGTTTACGAATGATGTAGACTCGATTTTTGAAGATTCGTCCATTCAAATTATTGTGGAAGTTATGGGCGGTGTGACTTTCGCCCGGGATTGTGTTGAAAAAGCTCTAAAAGCTAAGAAAAGTGTAGTTACAGCCAATAAGGATTTACTGGCTGAAGCAGGTCCTTATTTATTGGATTTAGCCGGTAAAAACGGCGTTGATTTGCGTTACGAAGCCAGCGTATTAGGCGGTATTCCGATTATCCGCACCCTCTATGAATCCTTAGGGGGGAATAAAATTACGGAAATCGTTGGTATTTTGAACGGTACAACTAACTTTATTTTGTCCAACATGACTGAAAAAGGCGCCGGCTATGCCGAAGTATTGGCGGAAGCACAGGCTTTAGGCTACGCCGAAGCAGATCCGACAGCCGACGTGGAAGGGCTCGACGCGGCTCGTAAATTGGCTATTTTATCATCTATTGCCTTTAACCGTCGTATATTCTTTGAAGACGTATCCGTAGAAGGGATTACTAAAATCGACGCTACGGATATTGCCTTTGGTAAAGAATTCGGTTACACCATTAAATTGTTGGGTATTGCCAAAGAAACGAAAAAAGGTTTGTCGCTTAATGTGCATCCGTCCTTTATTTCCAGCAATCATCCGCTCGCGTCGGTACGCGGTTCCTATAATGCATTATATGTTAAGGGCAACGGCATCGATGACGCCATGTTCTATGGCCGCGGCGCCGGCAGCTTGCCAACGGGCAGCTCCGTCGTAAGTGACATCATGGAAATTGCCAAAAATATCCAAACTAACCACCTTGGTCAGTTAAAACCATTCTATTTCTCCGAAAAGAATCTATATGCGTCCGGTAAGATTGAATCGTCCTACTACATTCGCATCTTAGTAGACAACTCCACCGGTGTTTTGGCAAAAGTAGCATCAAAACTGGCGGAGCAGCGTATTTCCGTACAAGCCGTAACGCAGCGTAATGAAAGTGAAACGACCTCTACGTTAGCTATTGTTACATCGTCCTGCCCTCGTTCGTATATTTCAAATGTAATCGATGCGTTCAATAATCTTCGCGTCGTTCGTGAAATCGGCAGCGTTATTCCTATTATGACTGATTAGGAGGCAATGCAGATGGATACAATTACAGTTAAAGTACCGGCTACCAGTGCCAATTGCGGCCCCGGATTTGACTCTCTGGGGCTCGCCTTGGAGCTTTATAATACATTTACCTTCACGCCCGATAAAACGGCCAGCGCCAACACATATACCTTTTCCGGCTTTGATGCCGATACGTTGGCCAAAGAAGATCAAACTTATAATTTAGTGGGGCAGGCCATGCAAGCTGTATTTCAACAAGCAAGCTCCGAACCTATATATGGTAACGTTCACAGTGAAACGGTAATTCCACCGTCCCGTGGGCTCGGTAGCAGCTCCACGGCCATCGTAGCGGGTTTACTCTTAGCGAATCGCTTGTTGGCAAAACCACTTACAACGCATGAACTCTTAGTCTTAGCCAACGACATCGAAGGACATCCGGATAATGTGGCGCCTGCTTTATTGGGTAATCTTGTGTGTGCCGTCAATGATCCGAAAGAACTTTTATATACAACCGTGGCCTTACCGGAAGAGTTACTTTTCGCCGTAGTGGTACCGGAAGTGTCTGTTTCAACGGAATATGCCCGGAGCGTTTTGCCAAAGACTATTGCTCATAAAGAAGCGGTGGCTAATGTAAGTCATGCCACTTTATTTGTTACGGCCTTATTGCAACATAAACTGGATTACTTGCGCATCGCTTTGGAAGATTATCTTCATGTGCCATACCGCAAAACGCTCATTCCTCATTGTGAGGACGTGTTTGAGGCCTCTCGCAAAGCAGGTGCCTATGGCGCCACTATCAGCGGCTCCGGCTCTACCTTAATTGCCTATTGCCCGCGCTCAACAGCACAAACCGTAGCCACGCGTATGGGTGATGTGTTTAATAACAATAATATTCCATGCCGTACTTATGTGCTGAAAGCCGATACGGTAGGGGCTCGATACATATGATAAATGTTTATAAAATTGCCAAATGAAAGCAATTACTATATAATTATACTGTGAATAGAATGTTACTAAAATCAGGAAACAAGTCTATTCATCAGGACGTAGCTTACTGAGTAGCAAGCTACACATTTATCTTAAGAAAGAGGCAAAACAAATATGAATAATGTTAAGACTGCTGTTTTACTGGCATTGATGACGGGGTTATTGATGGTGATCGGACAGTTGGTCGCCGGACGGGCCGGTCTCATGACAATGTTCCTTATCTCCATGGCTATGAACTTCTTCAGCTATTGGAATAGCGATAAGATTGTACTTAAAATGTACAATGCACAGCAAGTTTCGGGCACGGACAATCCGGAATTATACAATATGGTAGCCGGTTTGGCCAAACGCGGTAATTTGCCGATGCCAAAGGTGTATATCATCAACTCCGATGTGCCGAATGCATTTGCCACAGGTCGTAATCCTGAGCATGCAGCGGTAGCAGTTACGACAGGGATTATGAATCTCTTGACGGATGATGAAATCGAAGGTGTACTGGGTCACGAATTAACTCACGTTAAACATCGCGATACCTTAATCAGTACTGTGGCTGCCAGTCTGGCCGGTGTAATTACAATGATTGCCAATATGATGCAAATGTTTGCTATCTTCGGTAGCAGTGATGACCGTGAAAGAGGCAATCCAATCGCAATGTTGGCTACCATTATTTTGGCACCGATTGCGGCTGCCTTAATTCAGATGGCGATTTCACGTTCCCGTGAATACCTCGCCGATGAAGGGGGCGCCGAAATGAGCGGCAAACCATTAGCTTTAGCTTCGGCCTTAGCTAAAATCGATTATTACGCTAAACATGGCATGTTGCCGGGCGGCGAAGCTCAGCTTGGGCCAACAGCTCACATGTTCATCATTAACCCGTTGGGAAGTGTGAAAGATTTAGCAAGCTCACTTTTCAGCACACATCCAAGTACAGCATCTCGTATTGAAAAATTAAAAGAATTAGCAAGTCGTATGCGTTAGGAGGCAGTCTTATGGAACACACGTTAGTACTCGTAAAACCGGACGGAGTGAAAAAGAAAATTTGCGGTGAAATCTTGGCTCGTTATGAGCGCAAAGGTTTGACAATCAGCGCTTTAAAATTATTGCAAGTACCGCGTGAGTTAGCCGCTGCCCATTACGACGAACATAAAGATAAGCCGTTCTTCCAAGAATTGATTGATTTTATTACGTCCGGCCCGGTTTTGGCTATGGTACTTAGCGGTGATAATGCAGTTGCTGCCGTTCGCCAGTTAAATGGCGCCACAGATCCGTTAAAAGCTAATGCCGGTACTATTCGCGGCGATTACGGTTTGGCTATTAATGAAAATGTTGTTCACGCATCGGATGCGGTAGCAACGGCAGAACGTGAAGTTGCCCTTTGGTTCCCTGAATTCAAAGCGTAATATATCTTTCTTTTTACAAATGAGGTGATTAGTATGAGTGGTAAAGTATATACTAAGACTGGCGATAAAGGTTCTACATCTCTTTACACGGGTGAGCGTCTTTCCAAAGCATCCCTTCGCGTAGAAGCGTATGGTACGGTTGATGAACTTCAATCTGTATTAGGTGTTGCGCGTGCTTTTTCTGAACATGAAGATATTCAGCAGGTTATCTATGATATTGAAAAGGAATTGTGGCAGCTTATGGCGGATGTGGCCAGTCTCGGCCAAGAACCGAATATCACGGATGCTCATATTGAAAATTTAGAAAAGATTATTGACAGCTATGATGCTAAAATGGAACCGCTCACTAAATTTATCGTACCGGGCGACAAAAAAAGTTCCGCCTTATTGCATCAATGCCGTACGGTAACTCGTCGTGCCGAACGCGCTTTATGGCGTCTTGCCGAGTCCGGTGAAACCGTTCACGATGTGGATATTCGCTATTTAAATCGTTTGTCCGATTGCTGCTATATGTTAGCACGTGCCGAATTTGAACTATAAGTTGGTGGCAGTAACTTCATAAAATTTGACACGTGAATACGGTCACCAATATAAAAAAGCTATGTTACCGAATTATTCGCGTAACATAGCTTTTTCTTTTGTTATATAGATAGTTTTAAACTAAGCGATTTAGTAATAACTGACTATTGCTGGTCTATGGTGCCTTTATTGAGCACATCTTCGGGACTTGGATAGTAGAAGAAGACCGTCATGATTTCATAATTAAATTTTTCACGAACTTTCGCCGCTAAAATAGTTTCGAATTCGATGAGATTATTGGGATCGAGAGCGCCGTCTTCAACAAGTACCAATAACTGTGGGTCCACTTCGGGGGCGTTATCCGGCAGTACTTCACGACTTAAGGGAATATTAACGATAACGCGAGCCGTTGCTACGTACTGATCATTTTGATCGGTAACCACGGCACGATATGTATTTTCCCATAAAGTGGCCATTAATTTTACAAACAAGTTTTTCATTTCCATAGGTATACACTCCTTATCAGTCTTTGATTTATTGTATACTTATTCTAGAAATAATTTCAAGGGTTTATGATATACAAAATCCTTTAAATTTAAATGTAAGGGAGAGGATATTTCTCATGTCGATAGTAGAGAGTCGAATTATATTGTGCACCGGCGGGGCACGCAGCGGTAAAAGTGAATTTGCGGAGCGACTCGTTTTATCCTTGCCCGGTCAAAAAGGCTACGTTGCAACGGGTCAGATTTTTGACGATGAAATGGAAGATCGCGTCAGAAAACATAAAGCACGGCGCGGTAATATATGGCATAATTTTGAGATTCCTTATGACATAACCGCTTCATGGTCAAAGATTTTAGACAGCTGCGACGTTATTCTTATTGATTGTTTGACTATGTATGCCACTAATGCTATGCTAAAAAAAGAGCCTCAAAATCAAGCTGAGTGCAATGAGTTGGCAGATTCATTAGTAGCTGAGTTCAAAGAACTCATAGATGCAACGCATAAAGCCGATAAAACAGTAGTTTTTGTAACGAATGAATTGGGTCTCGGAATTGTTCCGGAAAACAGAATGGCTCGATTCTTCCGTGATATTGCAGGCTTATTAAATCAAACTGTGGCCCAAGCGGCCGATGAAGTATATTTAACAATCAGTGGCATTACCACAGAGCTAAAGGCTAAGGAGGTTCATATATAATGGCAAAAAAACTCATGTTCCAAGGAACCAGCTCAAATGTAGGTAAAAGTATTTTAACGACGGCGCTTTGCCGTATTTTTTATCGTCGCGGCTTAAAAACAGTACCGTTCAAAGCCCAGAATATGGCTTTAAATTCCTATGTAACACGCTGGGGCGATGAAATCGGCCGGGCTCAAGTGGCACAGGCGGAAGCCGCCGGCATTGACCCGATAGTACAGATGAATCCCGTATTGTTAAAACCTACAGGCAACCAGTCCTCCCAAGTGGTTCTCATGGGGAAACCGGTTGGTGTATACAGTGCCAAAGAATACCACACCCATTACTCCTTAACAGCTCTCGATAAAGTAAAAGAAAGTTTGGACTTTTTAGATAAAAATTTTGACATGATTGTCATCGAAGGTGCCGGCAGCCCTGCGGAAGTTAATTTAAAGGCTAACGATATCGTAAACATGCGCGTAGCTAAAATGACAAATTGTCCGGTTATGCTCATAGCCGATATTGACCGTGGTGGTGCTATTGCGTCCATCGTGGGAACTTTAGAACTATTGGAACCGGAAGAACGGGATTTGGTAAAGGGCATTGTAATTAACAAGTTCCGCGGTGACATTAATTTATTAAAACCGGCTCTTGATTTTATCGAAGAACGTACGGGTCGCAAGGTAGTGGGGGTAATTCCGGCCATTGACAATTTGGATATTGACGAAGAGGACTCCGTAGCCCTTGAAAGCAAACACACCACCATTAACCGTGAAATTACCATTGCGGTTATGCAAACACCTAAAATTTCCAATTTTACCGATTTTGATGCGTTAGCTTATGAGCCGGATGTAGCAGTACGCTTTGTAAAACCCGGTGACGCTATCGGCGAACCGGATATGGTCATTTTACCGGGTTCCAAAAACACCATGGCCGATTTAAAATATCTCGAAGATCGAGGCTATGCCGAAGATATTAAAGCTCTTGCCAAAAAGGGCGTACCTGTATTCGGTGTGTGCGGCGGCTATCAAATGCTCGGCGAAAAACTCCATGATCCGGACGGTGTGGAAGGAGATATTCCGGAACTTAACGGCCTTGGTTTATTACCGACGGAAACAACTATGACGGGCACGAAGATGACCCATCAAGTTTCGTTTAACACTACTAAATTGCCATTCCTGGGCATCGATTATAGCGGTGAAAATTTACGCGGCTATGAAATTCATATGGGGGACACCCACGGTGTGGGTACTGTGGCTGATTGTTTTGCCATAACGTCTCGCAGCGAAAAACCGGTAGCTGTTATGGATGGTTTCGTCAATGAATCAGGTCTTGTTATGGGGACCTACATTCACGGCATTTTGGATAATGACAGCTTACGTCGCCAAATCTTGAACGCCTTACGCAAGCGTAAAGGGCTCGAACCGCTGGACGAAGTGTTCCATTACTTTGAACATAAAGATGCGGCCTATAATCGCTTAGCTGATATTGTGGAAAAACATCTTGATATGGATTATATCGACAAATTATTAGAGGAACAGGCATAATGGACTGGTTTCTACATAATGCATATTATTTCATTCCTTTGTGGGCCTTTTTACTGGATTGTATTGTGGGTGACCCAAGAAGCCGATTCCATCCGGTGGTCCTCATTGGCGATGTTATTTCTTTCTATGAAAAATTTCTCTACGGCGAGCGTGACAGTTATGGGAAAAAGTTGTTATACGGCGGTTTAACTGTACTTTTAACATTGTTAACAGTGACTGTTATAGGCTTTCTACTGATTTTAATTGCCGGCACAATCAATCCGTGGGTTGGCTATGCCATGCAGGTCATTATCGTATATATTACAATCAGTCCGCGCTCATTGGCGGAAGCAGGGCTTGAACTGGCTCAATTGTTGCGTAAAGGCGATTTACAAGAAGCCCGTCGTAAGGTAGGCTGGATTGTAGGTCGTGATACAACCGAGCTTGATGAAAGTGAAATTACTCGTGCTACCATTGAAACGGTGGCGGAAAATACGGTGGATGGCATTATTTCACCTTTATTGTTCTTTGCTGTTTTCGGTCCTTTAGGTGCCTTATTTTATCGAACAGCCAACACCATGGACTCCATGTTGGGCTATAAGAACGATAAATATATGTACTTCGGCCGTATAGCGGCACGTTTTGACGACGTTTTAAATTGGCTGCCCGCTCGCATAACATTTCTCTTATATACGTTAACTGCCTTTATTTTACGTCATGATTGGCGTAACGCGTGGCGCATTGGTTTACGTGATGCCAAGAAGCATCCGAGTCCGAATGGTGGCTATGCGGAAGCGCCGGTAGCCGGGGCACTTCATATTCGTCTCGGTGGTTATAATAAATACGGCGACACCATGACATTCCGTGCCTATATGGGAGATCCGGACATGAAAATGCGAGGTGTTCATATTCAAAAAACGATTGGCATGATGTATGTTTGTTCTTTACTAGGCGTTGTTATCAGTGCCGTATTAACTAGGATTTTGGTGATATTATGAAGTCATTTTTTATTGGCTTACAGTTTTTAACACGTTTAAAATTGGTCAATCAGACGGAATGGGACATTTACGACTTTGGTAAAAGCGTCGTAACCTTTCCGCTGGTAGGCCTTGTTATCGGTGCCTTCATGGCTCTTATTTATTGGCTGTTGGTACCCTATATACCGATTACGTTATTAGCTTTATTATTGGTTGTGTTCGAGTTTCTTTTTACCGGCGGCTTACATGCGGACGGGTTCATGGACACCTGTGACGGTCTTTTTTCAGGTCGCGATCGTGAACGTAAGTTGGAAATTATGAAAGACAGCCGCGTCGGCTCAAATGGTGTCGTTGGCTTTGTTTTTCTTACTTTATTGAAATGGCAATTAATCGCCCATGTCAATCCAACCATACTTTTACAATTTTTATTCTTTATGCCGATTATCAGTCGCTATTCCTTAGTGCTGAGTATTCGACTCTTTCACTATGCTCGTCCCGAAGGGATGGGGAAGGCCTTTGCCGTATATTCACCAAAGCAAACCCTTCTTTGGACAACACTCATTGCCTTATTACCGGCTGTATATTTCCATTGGCTCTACGCCATCTTCCTCGGTTTAGGAATTTTGATCAATTTAGTGTTAAATTCCTATATTTCCAAACACCTTGGTGGCGTAACCGGCGATACGTACGGCTTTGTCATTGAGTCATCGGAATTATTATTGGTATTGGCCGCTGTTGCTGTTGGTATTACTTTATAGTTATCATTTATAAGTAATATTTTTAGTATCAAAGAATTCTTTGTATTGTAACACGGCCTCAAACAAAACTTTTACAATGTATTTACATTGATTTGTGTTATTTTGTGTATATTAGTATGGAGGAACGACAGGTGTCATATTATGTACGAGCACCAGGGACATGCGGTGAGTTTTTGCAAGGGTCCATTGATGGTCAACCGTTTTTGGTTACCTGTCCTATTAATCGCTATTCCTATGCGTTAAGCGGAGTAAAGCAACCGCTTAGACCTTATTATTGTTCGCTGCAACCAAAAGCAGCTTTAGCAGCCCAAAAAGTTATCAATTCTTTTGTAGCTGAAGGCACCCTGCCCAATAGTCCGGCTGTACAGCGTGCTTGGCGTAGTTCTGTTTATGTGCGTTCCGATATTGCCCAGGGAAAGGGTATGGCATCCAGCAGTGCCGATATTAGCGTAGCCGCCATGGCTACGGCTTTGGCTTACGGACGAGCGCTAACCTTGGAAGAACTAAAAGAGATTTCTTTAAGTATCGAGCCCAGTGATGCTTCTTTTTATCCCGGGGTAGTTCAGTTTGACTATATCAAGGGAAAAATAACCGAGCCCCTTGGCAAGTGTCCGCCTATGAAAATCATGATTTTTGACGAAGGCGGCGAAATTGATACAGTCAGTTTCAATGCGCAGCACGGGCTTCATGACCTGATTGCCGAAAAAGAACCGTACATCAAAGAATCATTGGCTCTTTTTAAAGAAGGGATTGCCACCCATAATGTATCTTTAATCGGCCAGGCCGCCACCTTAAGTGCGTTTGCTAATCAGCGTATTTTACATAAACCATTATTGTATGCGTTGCATGAAATCGGTAATCATTTTAACAGTGTAGGCACGATTATTGCCCATAGCGGCACAATTATGGGACTTTTATTCCCCACCGACGGGGCACCGCTGGCTGATTGTCGCGCCGCTGTCCATCAGGAATTACCGGATTTATTATATTTAGATACCGTCGAAACAACCAACGAAGGTATCACCTTTATGAAGCGTTAGGAGGTGCTCAGCCATGAAAAATACCCACGGTGGTAACATCTATAAAGTGGCGGCCGCTCATAACGTAGCACCACAGGATATTACTGATTTTAGCGCTAATATTAATCCTTTAGGCATGAGCCCCAAAGGGCAAGCCGCTTTGACGGCTCACTTAAATGAAATCATTCACTATCCGGATCCGGAATACACAGAATTTCGCCGGACAGTAAGTCAGGTTATGGATGTACCTGATGAGAACATTCTGGTGGGGAATGGAGCGGCCGAATTATTGTATGCCCTCATGACCCTACCCGGTATCGAGGAAGTATTGGTACCGGCACCGGGCTTTTCCGAATATGCCTTAGCCGCACAGGCTCAAGGTCTTTCGGTCTTAGCCTATTCTATGATTCCGATGGCCGCCGATGGTGAAGTAGAATCGGTAAATGAATCCCATCATTTATTTGGGAGTACTACACCGCATCAACCGATTACCCATTTTGCCGTTCCTTATGAAGATTTAAAAGCCCATCTCAAACGCTGTGCAGAAGAACAAGTGCGAACAATAATCTGTCTCGGTAACCCGAACAATCCGGACGGCAGTTTGCAAACGCTGACGGAAGTATTCGAAATGGCTGCGTTAGCCCAAGCATCAAACAGCTTACTGCTTATTGATGAATCATTTATTGAGTTCACCAATGAATCTCATAGCCTCCGGCCTTATTTGGCGGAATATCCGGCCATTGTTATATTGCATTCACTGACCAAATTCTATGCAATTCCGGGTTTACGCTTAGGCTTATTATTGGGGGACACGAATATATTAAAGAGTATTGCCGTTCATGTACCGACGTGGTCGGTTAATCATTTGGCCCAACAATATGGGATAGAAGCCCTTCAAGACGAAGTGTATCGTCAAAAAACGCGGGCCGTCGTGGCACGTGAAAAAGAGTGGCTCTATGGCGCCATTAATGCATTCGACTTTATAACAGCTTTACCGCCGACGGTTAACTTTATGCTTTTACATTGGCAACCGCAACATCCGAGTCTTGCCGATTTTATGGAATTTTTAGAAAATAAACAGCTTCTGATTCGCAGTTGCGAAGCCTATGACGGGCTTGGGCAAGGGTGGTTTCGGATTGCTGTTAAAGATAGAAACCGTAATGAATTATTGATTTCATATGTAAAGGAGTTCGCCCATGCACACAATTTACTTAGTTCGCCACGGCCAGACGGAATGGAATAGCAGTGGCTTTTATCAGGGATTTACGAATGTTCAACTCAATCAGACGGGCATTATTCAAGCTGAAGCGGTGGCCAAGGAATTAACATCCGTACATTTTGACTCCATTATTGCCAGTGACTTAGATCGTGCCCGTATTACAGCGGAAACAATTTTAGGAAATCGTCAAATTCCGTTTAAAACCGATGAACGGTTGCGTGAAATTAATTTTGGCGACTGGGAAGGCCTCACCTATGACCAGATTGAAGCTAAATGGCCTCATTCCATTTACACCATGTATCGCAGTCCCGATAAAGTTAAAATTTCAAACGGGGAATCTTTCCAAGAAGTGCAGGAGCGCGCTTGGCAAGCCTTGACCGATGAAATGACAGCTATCGGTGAAGATAAAACCATTCTTATTGTGGCTCACGGCGGTACCAATCGTACCTTGATTTGTAAAATGCTCAGCTTACCGCTTCATTTTGCTTGGAATTTCAGCCAAGGTAATACGGCCATCAGCCGTGTGGAATTCTACGGCCTGACAGAAGATGATCATAATACTTTGAGTCTTTTGAACTACACGAAACATTTGGAAACGATTCAGTTATAATAGTTCGGATTATATTATGAGATTACGTTTAGATAAATTTTTAGCCAATAAAGCTTTGGGCAGCCGTAAAGAAGTCCATGCACTCATAAAGCAGGGACTTGTTACGGTGGATGGTGTAGTGGCTAAGAAAAAAGATATGCCCATTGATATTCCGGAACAAACGATTGCGGTAAATGGTGAAATCATCGACAGCCGCCAGATTTATTATGTAAAGTTTAATAAACCGGCCGGTTATGTATGTGCCATGGAGGATGCTCGTCATCCCACGGTTATGGATATTTTGCCGCCCGAGTTTCGCACTATGGGCGTAGGCCCGGTGGGACGCCTCGATAAAGATACGGAAGGCCTTTTATTACTGTCCAATGACGGCGCCTGGGCCCACCGCATTATCAACGGCAAAAAACATGTGCCCAAACGGTATTATTTTGAATATAGCGGTACCCTTAGCGCAGAAGGCTTAGAACGCATTCGCACCGGTATCGTCCTAGGTGACGGTACGGAATGTAAACCGGCTGAAATCATCTTAACCGGTGCAGTGGCCGAAAAATCAGAAGATACGGGCGTCGGTGATGCCGTTTTACTTAAGAGTGCCGAAATTATAATCGAAGAAGGTAAATATCATCAGGTTAAACGCATGATAGGGGCGGCCGGCGGTGAAATCACCTATTTAAAGCGCCTCACAGTGGGACATCTTGATTTAACAGACATCCCGACCCCCGGTGATTTTATGTATCTTGAAGCGTCAGACTACGAAAAACTATAGTCAAAACGCTCATTTTGTGGTATCATGAAATGAAAAAACTTATAGCAAGGGAGTCTTATCATGAACGGCTTATTACGCCTACAGGATTATTTGACTGCGCACCAGTATGATGGCATACTCTTGCTTAGCCAGACCAATCTGAGATATTTTGCCGGTTTTACAGGGACTACAGCCATAGGCTTTGTAACACCGAATACAGCGTTTATAGTAACTGACAGTCGTTATACGGAACAAGCAGAGAACCAATGTGAAGGGTATGAAGTCATCCAATACACCGGTTCTAATTGGGAAACTATAGCGGATATTGTCAAAAATCATAATATTACATTATCTGTCTGTGCGTTCGAAGGCAATTATGTGCCGGTTGACACGTATATGACATTTTCCGATATTTTGGTAGGCAGTAAGTTTAAATCCGTTGATTTAACACCTTTACGGGCTGTTAAACGGCCGGATGAACTTACGCTTATGAAAGAAGCTGCCCGCATTGCCGATGAAGCGTTTGCCGCTTTGTTACCGCAATTAAAACCGGGTATGACGGAACGGGAAGCATGCGTCACTTTAGAAATTGAAATGTTAAAACGCGGCTCTGAAGAACCGTCTTTCGATACCATCGTGGCCTCCGGGCATCGCTCCAGTATGCCACACGGTGTAGCGTCTGATAAAGTCATTGAAACCGGTGATTTTGTTACCTTTGACTTTGGCGCCGTATACCAAGGGTATCATTCGGATATGACCCGCACCATTGTGATGGGGCACGCATCCGATTTACAACGCAAGCTCTATAAAGTTGTGCTTGATGCGCAGCTGAAGGGCCTAGCCGCTGTAAAAGCCGGTACTACAGGTAAAATTGTAGACGCCGCTTGCCGCGACAGTATTGCGGCCGACGGTTATGGCGATTATTTCAATCACGGCACCGGTCACGGTGTAGGGCTCGATATTCACGAAGAACCGGTAGCATCACCGCGTTCCAATACTGTATTAGAGCCTAATATGATAGTTACAGTGGAACCGGGCGTATATCTTCCCGGGGAAATAGGTCTTCGCATTGAAGACAGTGTTATAGTTACTGACGATGGCTATGAGCTACTCACTCATACCTCGAAGGAATTAATAGAAGTAAAAGGTTAAACGGAGGGATTTAAATGATTTCTAGTAATGATTTTCGTCCGGGCGTAACAATTGAGCTCGATGGCAACGTGTGGCAGGTTGTAGACTTCCAACACGTAAAACCGGGTAAAGGTGCTGCATTCGTACGTTGTAAATTAAAAAATTTACAGACCGGTTCTGTAGTTGAACGTACTTTCAATGCCGGTGAAAAAGTGCCTAAAGCACATGTTGATCGTCGTCGTATGCAATACTTATACGAAGCTGACGGCGCTTATACGTTCATGGACAATGAAACGTATGACCAAGTAGAATTGAATCTTGAACAATTGGGCGAAGCTAAAAACTTCTTGCTTGAAAACATGGAAGTTAGCATCGTATTTTTCCAAGGCATCGTAATCGGTATCGATTTACCGGTAGCTGTAGAACTTCGCGTTGTTGAAACTGACCCTGGTATCCGTGGCGATACCGCAACAGGTGGTAACAAACCGGCTACATTGGAAACCGGCTATGTTGTTAAAGTGCCATTGTTTATCGAAGTGGGCGATGTTCTTCGCGTCGATACACGCACCGGCCAATACATTGAACGTGCGTAATATCAATTAATTTTAAAAGCATTTGTCTTTAACGTACGTTGTTCAAGGCAAATGCTTTTTATGCTATTAAAGAAAGGCAGGGTACTATGAGTGATAAGAATGCATTCTTTGAAGGAGTGACTAAAATAAGCGATAATGTGTATGGCACTATTGCTTCCTTGAAAGCGTTGGAAGTGAAGGGTGTCGCTTCTATGAGTACCACTGCAGGCGATGATTTTGCCAATTTAATCGGCATGAAAAGCCAATGGGAAGGCGTTAGTTTACAACGAACATCGGATAATAGTATTACCATCGACTTATATCTTGTTGCTCGTTACGGCTATCGTATTCCCGATGTGGCTTTGCGCGTTCAGGAACATGTAAAAACCGGCATCGAAACATTGACCGGCACACATGTAGAGGGTGTTAATATCTTTATTCAGGATATTGCCTTTGAAAATACAGGCGTTAAGTACATTTAATCGGGAAAGGAGCGATACCAAGTGGACGTAAAATCAAATAATCCGCAATTACAGGTAGATGTGTCCGATGAAGTTCTATTGCAGATAGCTCATCATGCATTAACCTTAATTCCGGGCTATCATTCACTAAACAGTAATTTTTACACCGGTATGGTTGACGGCATTGCGCGCAATTTTGGTCAAAAACGCTTGCCCGGCATTAATGTAAAACATCGCAAAGAAGGCCTTGAGATCAATATATATATTAATGTCCTTTACGGCTATCCCTTGATGACAATGGCTACCCAAATTCGCCAACAAATCAACAAAGATTTAAAAGAATCCTTAGACCTGGATTCAGTGCGAATCGATGTGCATTTTGAAAATATAATCGATCCTAATCAAGTAACAGAGGAGTTAAATAATGAAGCAAAATCGTAATCGCCGCCAAGCGCGGCTGTATGCTTTCCAATCTTTATATGCCAAGGAATTTCATAAGCCTGAAGATTCCGTAATTATGCCGGAAGAAGAATCCGGCAGTACCGGTGCCATGGATATTGCCTATGCAGAAGCGATTATTAACGGTGTAACGGCTAATCAGGAGATTTTAGATAATCTGTTACAGGCCCACTCGCCAAAACGCAAAATAGGGCAATTAGGAGCGGTTGAGCGAAACGTATTGCGCTTAGCAGCTTGGGAACTTACCGTTTCTACCGAAGCCATCGATCCTCGCATTATTATTAATGAAGCCGTACAATTGGCTAAAGATTTCGGTTCCGATAAAGGCTATAAATTTGTAAATGCCGTATTGGATGCCATTGCCAAAGAAAAAGGCTCTTCAAAAGCGTCTCCTACATCCGGGGCGACTGAGTCTAGCGATGCTAAAACCACGGAAGCTAAAACATCCGATAATGCTTCAGACCTTAAGTCCTAAACGAGGCATATCATGAAAGTTTATTTAGGATTAGATACAAGTTGTTATAGTACATCCTGTGCGTTGGTCAATGAATCGGGTGAATTAATTGGCCAAGCCAGAAAACTATTAGACGTAAAATCGGGCGAGCGTGGGCTGCAACAATCACAAATGGTGTTTCAGCATACCCGTGCTTTACCCGATTTAATTGAACAATTGCCGTCAGGTGTCCAACTAGCGGGCATTGGAGTCAGTGCGTTTCCGCGCCGTGAAAAGGATTCCTATATGCCTGCTTTTTTGGTGGGCCGAGGCATGGCAAAAAGCTTAGGTCATCTAAATGACGTTCCCGTCTATGAGTTTTCACACCAGGAAAACCATATTCTGGCCGCTTTACGTGTTTTAAACTGTGTGCCGGACGAATCGTTTTATGCGCTCCATGTATCGGGCGGCACGACGGAGCTATTATATTGTGAACCGGCTGAAGAAACATTTTTTACGGCCCAATTAATAAGCGGGGCTTTAGATTTACATGGCGGTCAATTTGTCGATCGCATCGGCGTAGCTCTAGACCTACCGTTTCCGGCGGGGCCCCATATGGAACGAATCACCAAAACACTATGCGATGATCCTAAAGCATTAAAAAAGACAGTTAATCGCTTAGAATCTGAATCAAATGGTGATTTTAAAATGCTACCCGTATCGGTAAAAAACGGCGCCATCAGCTTTGGCGGCCCTTGCAGTGAAGCCATGCGCCGTATTGAACGAGCTAACAACGGACATAAGCTTTCCGATGATTACAAGGCGCAAACGGCTTTAACCGTATTCCACTGCATGACTCGTTCACTGCAAAAAATGTTGACCTATCATTGGGAACAGCGCCCGGCCGGTACTTTAATTGCCGTAGGCGGCGTCATGGCTAACAGTTATTTACGCCAAGCTCTGTTTGATTTCGGTCAATCCCGCAAAGTTAAGGTCCTCTTTGCACCGCCTGAATACAGTTCCGATAATGCCACCGGTGTAGCTTACGGAGCCGCTTTACTGGACGCTGAAAACAAATAGAAAATAAATAGTATTGAAGGTTTTTACCATAAGAAATACAAGGTTCACAGGAGGAATTATATGGATGTTTTCTCCATTACCAAATTAAACAATCTAATAAAACGGGTGTTGGAGCGGGAGTATGTACTGAAAAACTGTTATGTAGCCGGTACGATTGCCAATTTAAAACGCCACAGCACCGGCCATTACTATTTTTCACTAAAAGACGATGATGCCTCCGTCGATGTAGCCCTTTGGGCGGGCACGGCGCAGAAAAAAGGCCTCGTCGGTCAATTGGAAAACGGCCTCTTTGTAACCATGCGGGCTACTATTAATTTCTATGAAAAAACCGGCCGCTTAAGTCTCATCTGTAATGATATGGAAATCGGCCAGAAGAGCCCGTATCAACTTGCCTTCGAAGCGCTAAAGAAAGAATTGACGGCTCTCGGCTATTTTGACGAAAGCCATAAACAGCCATTGCCGGTTATGCCTGCTACGATTGGCCTCGTTACATCCGAGTCAGGTGCTGTGCTCCATGATATTTTGCATGTAGCTCGGCAACGTAATCCGTTCGTACAGTTTAAACTCTTTGCCGTACCGGTACAGGGTGATAAAGCCGGTCCCATTATTGCTAAAGGGATTGAACGAGCTGATGCGGATACCGAGGTAGAACTCGTTATTGTAGGACGCGGCGGGGGCTCTATGGAGGATTTATGGTGCTTCAACGATAGAACCGTAGTAGAGGCTGTGTATAACTGTAAGACGCCTATTGTATCAGCTGTAGGTCACGAAACGGACTATACCCTTTGTGACTTTGCCGCCGACGTACGTGGTGCCACGCCCAGTCATGCAGCAGAACTTACGGTCTATCCCGTAAGTTATCTCTTAGAACAATTAGAAGCGAAAGAAACATACTTGCATCAATACATGAAACAAACGATAGAAACAAAGAAACAAGAATTGCAGGCTATTTTTAATCGCAAATTAGGCATTCCCGCTTTAACCTTAATCCACCAAGAAAGTTCTAAACTCAGTGAGTTACAACATCGTTTAAGCGGTGCCGTGCAACAGGCTGTCGGCAAAAAGCAAAACGATTTGTTACTCCTGGGACAGCAACTGGAATTATTGAATCCGTTGCATTTACTGTTAAAAGGATATACTAAAATTGAACATGGCGGTTCACCGATTCACTCCGTCACCGCTGTAAATGTAGGGGATAGCGTGAATATTACTATGAACGACGGCTCATTAACAGCCAAGGTAGAGGAGATTATAACAAATGGCTAACACACTTAAGAATTACGAAAAAAAATATGCAGCCTTGGAAGAAATTGTACGCACCTTGGATGCTAATGAATTATCCGTTAACGACTTATTAACACAATATAAAAAAGGCCTTACACTCGTGAAAGAGTGCTCCGACATGCTGCAAAGCGTGGAAGGGGAAGTACGCCAAATTATTGAAGAAGTCCGTATCGGCAGTGAAGGTCAGAAATAATTTTTCTAAAATATGCAAAATATTTGCTTATTTACTCAATAATCTATGTATAAAATCTATAAAATGATGTATAATAACTATATTCAAACGAGTCAGTAAAACTGACTTTACAGGCCGTTCAGAGGCAGGAGGATATATGTTAAAAGAGTATTTAAAGGCGAGCAAAACATGGGTGGAAGATTATCTCAAAGAAGTGTTAAACTCGCCCAATACAGAATATGAGAAACTTTATGAATCCATGCGCTATAGTTTACTCATGGGCGGTAAACGGATTCGCCCGATTTTAACGAAAGCGGTTATGGAATCCTTCGGTGTTTCACCGGAACCGTATAAGGAAATTGTGTGTGCCATCGAATTAATTCACACCTATTCCTTAATTCATGACGATTTACCGGCCATGGACAATGACGATTACCGCCGCGGCAATCTGACAAACCATAAAGTATATGGTGACGGGCTCGCTGTTTTGGCAGGTGACGGCTTATTAACATATGCCTTTCAGCTAATCTGTCAAAATAAAGCAGCCACACCGGAACAGCATCTTAAATGCGTGTTAGCCTTAGCCAAGGCAGCCGGACCGGAAGGTATGGTAGGGGGGCAGGCCTTCGATTTATTGTCGGAAGGACGTCACATTCCACTGTCGGAACTGCAAGTGCTCCATCGCGGTAAAACAGGGGCCTTATTCTTGGCGGCTATCGAAATCGGTCTGATTCTCAGCCACGCTTCAGCAGATGTCCATAAAGCCTATATGACTTATGGCGATCAGCTAGGCTTATTGTTCCAAATTACCGATGATATTCTCGATGTAACGGGCACCATTGAGGATTTAGGGAAAATGCCCGGTAGTGATGAAAAACAAGATAAATCCACCTATGTATCCGAATTAGGTGAAGACGGGGCTCGCGCTAAAGCGGATGAAACCGCAGCAGCCGCTAAAAGTGCTTTGGCTTCGGTACCAAACGATACAACCATCTTGGAAGCATTAGTAGACTACCTTGTACATAGGACGAATTGATATGCAATTTTTAAATGAATTATTCGATAATTACATTGCGCTGAGTGCCTTTCTGGGATGGTTTTCAGCACAAGCTTTAAAATTTGTCATCGTGTTACTGCAGTATAGACGCTTCCAATGGGAACGCCTCATCGGATCCGGCGGATTTCCCAGTTCTCATTCGTCGCTCGTAGTCGCTTTATCAACGGCTACCGCTTATATTCATGGCATAACGTCAGACTTATCGGTAATCTGTATTACCTTTTCACTTATCGTCATGTATGACGCGTCCGGCGTACGCCGTGAAGCAGGGCGACAGGCACAAATTTTAAACCAATTAATGGAACATTTCAAAAAGCGTAATATTCCGGTCTATCTGGATGACGGTCATGTGCTCAAAGAGCTCTTGGGGCATACGCCTTTTGAAGTTTTCGGCGGTGCCTTTTTAGGCTATGCCGTGGCCTCCATTATTTACTATAACTTTCTATAACTTTTATAACTAAGAAGCTTACAGGGGCAATCTAAAAGCTTCCCGAGTTGAAACTAAGGAGTTTTATGAGTACTAAAGAACGGTTAGACGTCTTATTGGTGAATCGCGGTCTTTTTGAAAGTCGTGAAAAAGCCAAAACAGCCATCATGGCCGGCCAAATTTTTATGGGCACTGTCTGTGTCGACAAAGCGGGTACTAAGGTGCCGATTGATGCGGATTTGAGCGTTAAAGGCAATACGTTACCTTATGTTAGTCGCGGCGGGTTAAAGCTGGAAAAAGCGTTACAATTGTATCCAATCGATTTAACTGATGCGGTTATGGTTGATATTGGCGCTTCTACTGGTGGTTTTACCGACTGTGCTCTTCAAAATGGGGCCGCCAAAGTCTTTGCCATTGACGTGGGCTATAACCAACTGGCTTGGTCACTGCGCCAAGATAAGCGCGTCATCAACATGGAAAAGCAGAATATACGAACCGTTACGGCGGAACAACTGGGTGAACTGGTTGATTTCATTTCCATTGATGTGGCGTTTATTTCACTGGATAAAGTACTTCCTGTAGCCGTAACGCTCCTTAAGGACACAGGCTCTTTAGTAGCTCTTATTAAACCGCAATTTGAAGCGGGGCGTGAAAAAGTGGGCAAGGGTGGTATTGTCCGTGACCCGGCTACGCACGCCGAAGTGCTGACACGCATTTTAAATGTAGCCGAAGAAGTGGGCTTACATCTTCATGGCGTAACCTATTCACCCATCAAGGGGACTGAAGGTAATATAGAGTTTTTGGGATATTTTAAAAAGACGACGGACGGTGCCTTACCGATTACGCCTGAATTGGTTGAATCAGTGGTAGCCGCCGCGCACGAACTGTAGGTGATGATATGCGAGTAGGGTTTATTCCTAACATGGGGAAAGAGAATATTATTCCTATTTTGCAAGAGGCGAAGAGCCTTTGTGAAAAAAACGGCTTGGACGTATGGCTACCGGCCGATTTGGAGGAGTTTAATTTACCTGAACTATTAGGTGTTCCGACTAAGCACGTATTGCCTAGGCCTGAATTTTTTAAGCATCTTGATATGGCCTTCAGTTTCGGCGGTGACGGTACCTTAATTCACTTAGCCCGTCAAATTTATGAATATGATGTTCCCATTTGCGGTATTAATTTAGGGGAATTAGGCTTCTTAAATCAAATCGAATTAGCCGATATGGAAGACCGCATCAAGAAATTCGCCAACGGTGATTATCGCGTGGAAAATCGTATCCATTTGGCTGCGGAAATCCGCACACCTCATGGTGTAAAAAAATTAACACCGGTCATTAATGAAGTGGTTATTACTCATGAAAAACCCGGCCGTATGGCACGTATAAATTTAGCCATCAACGAAGGGTATACGCAGATGTACCCTGCCGACGGTTTAATCGTAGCTTGTTCTACAGGATCTACGGGCTATAACTTATCGGCCGGCGGTCCGATTATGGCACCTGATAATCATTCCATCATCGTTACACCGGTAGCGCCGCATTTGTTGCAAAGTGTATCCTTGGTGTTAAAAGAGAGTGCCCGCATCGATTTAACCATGCCGAAGCGTCAGGAAAAGCTTCATATTTGCATCGATGGGACGTTCGATTATCAGTTTAGCAGTGAAGACAGTCTTCACATCGAAGCCAGCGCGCTTTACAGCCGCTATGTGCGCTTCTATGACGTAAAATTCTTCGCTACCTTATTCCGCAAATTATCGGCACGAAGAGATGAGCTTTTATGATCAACTATAATCATGTTGTACAGTTCCAACACATTTTTTGGGATGAGCAACTAAAAAGTGCCAAAACAGTCGTAGATGCTACGGCCGGTAATGGCCATGATTTGGTGTATCTGGCCCAACATTGTTTGCCCGGCAGCACGCTGTGGGGCATCGATAAACAGGCAAAGGCCATCGAAGCTTCCACTAAGCGCCTGCATACCGAATGCGGCCGCACAGATATTACGTATCACTTGGTACATGGTACCCATGAAGATATATTGGCAACAGGCAATGCGGCAGCAGCCCATAACGATGGATCTGCGGCGAATACTAAATTTAATACGACCATTACTAATATTGACTTACTAATTTTTAATTTAGGGTATTTACCGGGTAGTGATCATACCATGATGACAAAACCCGATTCAACTATACAAGCCATCAAAGGAGGCTTAGATTTATTAAATCCTAAAGGGCTCATTACTATCGTTACCTATCCGGGTACACCGGAAGGTGAGCGGGAAGACGAAGCAGTATGTGAATTTATAAGTACTTTGCCGCAAAAGTCATATGATGTAGCCAATTGGAAATTAATAAACCAAGCAAACAAACCTCCTATTTTATATATTATTAAAGGACGGTGACCTATGAAACGTTACAGATATAATAAAATCAAAGAAATCGTACAATCTCGCTCTATTGAAACACAGGAAGAATTGGCAGCCGCTTTAGCCGCGGAAGGTATTGAAGTTACGCAAGCTACGGTATCCCGCGATATTAAAGAATTAATGCTCATTAAAATTCCTACCGGTGACGGTCATTATCGTTACGCTTTATCGCCGGAAGAGAATGTACTCCTTATCGGTAATCGCATTAGTCGCCTGTTCCAAGAATCCATTACGCGCGTAGACTTTACCATGAATCAGATTGTATTGCATACCTTACCGGGTTCCGCTCAATCTGTGGCATTTGCCATTGACCATGCTAAATGGGCTGAGTTAATCGGCACCTTGGCCGGTGATGATACGATTTTATTAATTGCACGCTCCGTTGAAGACGTACAGCCGATTTTAAAACGTATTTCCGATCTTATGAAAGATTAATATGTAACTATTAAGCCTATGCGCCCTTATGCGTATAGGCTTAGTGATTATTAACGGCATCATTTATGTTTGCCTCGTATAATTACTATTTATATTTGCCCAGTATACTTATTATTTATATTGGTATCGTATAATTTATTTATGTGTTATTACCTGTAAAGGGATTAAGGACTTGTAATCTATGCTCACACAAATGGGAATTCGTAATTTTGCCTTAATTGAACAGATGAATTTACAATTTTCGGACGGCATTACCATCTTTACCGGTGAAACCGGTGCCGGTAAATCCATCCTTATGGATGCTTTCAGCATTCTGTTGGGCGAGCGGGCCAGCAGTGATTTTATCCGCCATGGCAAGGATGCCTTTGTTATTGAAGGGGTATTCGATGTAACCGATGATACGGAACTGTTAGATCTTTTAACAGCTAAAAATATTCTCGTGGAAGAAAATCAGCTCATTTTATCGCGCTCTTTTAACCGTCAAGGAAAGTCTACTATTTTGGCTAATGACCAGGCTATCCCACTTAAAGCACTGCGCGAAATCGGCCTTTATTTAGCGGATATTCACGGCCAATATAGCAATCAGCTCTTGTTGAATCCTGATGTGCATCACAAATATTTAGATGAATACACCAAAGAAGGGCAAACGGCCTTTGATACTTATGTAAAGGCCTATAAGAGCTATAAAACAGCAAAATCTCAATTAAACGGTCTGGAAGCCATGGCTGCGGAACGAGCCAGAGAACTGGATATGCTTCGCTTTCAAATTGATGAAATTGAAGAAGCGCAACTGAAACCGGGTGAAGACGAAGCGTTAGCGGCAGAACTTAAACGATTAGACAGCTTTGAACATCTGGATAAAGTATTAGGTGCTTGTTACAATGCCTTCTACAGTGATCGACATGCCATCTTGGAAGCAGTCAACAGCATTAAATCGGAAGTACAGGATTTGGTTCGTTATGACGAGGAGCTCAAAGACTTATCCGAATTGATCAATTCCGCCTATTTTCAATTAGAAGAAGCGGCGCAAGGGCTTGATCGCTATCGTGATTCCATTTCTTATGATGAAGAACGGTACGCCTATTGTCAGGAACGGGATTCCTTAATTTACGGTTTAAAACGCAAATATGGGGAAACCATTGAAGCCGTTTTAGAATTTGAAAACAAAGCGCAAGCCCGATTGGAAGAGTTAGAAGCACAGAGCTATGCTAAAGAAGATTTAGAAAAAGCCGTCCAACAAGCCGAAGCCGATGCAAGAACTAAATTAGCTGAGCTTACTGCGATTCGCGATACAAACAGTGCCATAATTGCCGAACAATTGCAAAAGCAGTTAAAAGACTTAGGGATGAGTAAAGCCAAACTTCAATTTGTCATTGAAAAAAGTGACGAACTATTGCCGTTAGGGGCTAAACGCATTGAACTCTTATTCAATGCCAATGCAGGGGAGGACTTATTGCCGCTCCACAAAGTGGCCTCCGGCGGTGAAATCTCGCGTATCGCTTTGGCCTTTAAAACGGTATTTAATACCAAAACATTTAAGACTTTGGTATTCGATGAAATCGACGTTGGTATTAGTGGCGATATTGCCTTGCAGGTAGCAGCTAAAATCCAACAACTCAGCAACAGCACACAGGTATTTTGTATAACTCATTTGCCTCAAACCGCAAGTATTGCCAAACATCATTATCACCTGTCCAAGCAGGAAGTGGATGGACGCACCGTATCAAGCCTTACCGAGCTTAGCGAGGAAGAACATGTGGAACAAATCGCCCGCATGATGTCCGGTCAAAACTTCTCCCATACGGCTCTAGCTACGGCGAAAGAAATGATTCAGCATTTTAAAAATAAGCATTAATAGCTTTACCTCGGTTATAGTTATAACTATGTATACAGAATACGATTTGACGCCATCAGAAAATAAATGTATACTATTGGTAATCACTTTTGAATTTTGAATTAAATATGCGGAGATAGAGGCGCGATGCTTAAGAGTACTTGTAAGGAGCCCGGCAAGGCTGTGAGATATGAAGAAAGGGAGAATCGTCGAAGCTTGTTTGTGCCG
Organism: Veillonella sp. CAG:933; assembly: GCF_000431435.1. Classification (NCBI taxonomy): domain Bacteria; kingdom Bacillati; phylum Bacillota; class Negativicutes; order Veillonellales; family Veillonellaceae; genus Veillonella; species Veillonella sp. CAG:933. The sequence continues at coordinate 66,322 of NZ_HF986217.1, read as the reverse complement.
ACAAACATAGCTGGTTGTGCATTGAATAAGTGTATGACTGTCATCATTTGATGGAGTGCTAGCTCATTGTTCTGACTATCATAGTTTTGTTATATTCATATGATAAAGCGCATAGTCGTTCAGGTAACCATACCAAGATCAGTGGCAGCTATCCGCTGGTCTTTTTTTTGGGAGGAATGAACATGATTACAGTAATGGTATGTGGTGCGACCGGCAAAATGGGTCGCGAAGTCGTAAAAGCTGTTCATAATGATCCGGACTTACAGTTTATCGGCGGTATCGATCCTAAACAGGCCGGAGAAGATGCCGGTACAGCTGCCGGTATCGAATCATTGGGGCTGCCTTTATACGAAAGCTTAACAGCCGCCTTAAGCGCTAAAAAGCCGGATGTTATCGTTGATTTTACCAGTCCCGCCATTATTTTTGAAAACGCTAAAACTGTTTTAGGCGCCGGCGTTCACATGGTAATCGGAACTACCGGTCTTACCGCTGAACAGCGTGATGAATTAGCGGCCATCGGTAAAGCCAATAATGCCAATTGCTTAGTGGCACCTAACTTTTCACTGGGCGCTGTTATGATGATGAAAACAGCAGCCGATTTGGCACCCTATTTCCCGAATGTAGAAATTATCGAATTGCATCACAATCACAAATATGATGCTCCATCGGGAACGGCCGTATTAACAGCCAAGCTTATTAATGAAACTAAACAGGCAGCCGGTGCGGTAGGGGCTGAAGATTTAACTCGTGAAAGTTTACCCGGTGCTCGCGGTGCCAAGGTAGATGATGTAACGATTCACAGCGTTCGCTTGCCGGGTTATGTGGCTCATCAGGAAGTTTTATTTGGGGGTTATGATGAAACACTGACAATTCGCCACGATTCACTCAGCCGTTTATCCTTCATGCCGGGCGTAGTTTTAGCTTGTAAGAAGATTGCTGAAAAACCGGGCCTTACTTACGGTTTGGAACATTACTTATAATTTTAAAGATAGGATATGATAGGGTATTTAAAAACCCTTTGTCATACTATTGCTACAATATTTATTTTTATTAAATTGGGAGAGATACACATGAGAAAACCAAATGTTGCTATTTTAGGTGCTACCGGCGCGGTAGGGCAAGAATTTATTAAATTAATCGAAGATCGCCAATTTCCGTTTAAAAATCTTAAATTATTGGCATCCGCTCGTTCAGCCGGCACGGAATTAACAGTATGCGGTAAAACTTATGTGGTAGAAGAAGCTACCGCCGATTCTTTTGAAAATGTTGACATTGCTTTATTTGCGGGTGGCTCCATATCCAAAACTTTGGCACCGGAAGCGGTGAAACGCGGTGCTATTGTTATCGATAACTCCAGCACCTTCCGAATGGATCCGAACGTACCGCTCGTAGTACCCGAAGTAAATCCGGAAGATATCGATACTCATCAAGGCATTATCGCCAATCCAAACTGCTCTACCATTATTATGGCTTTAGGGCTTAAACCGCTCCACGATTTATCGCCGATTAAACGTGTTGTCGTAAGTACCTACCAGGCCGTATCCGGAGCCGGTAAGGAAGGCATTGACGAATTGGATAACCAAGTAAGTGCTCACATTCAAGGGAAACCGATGGAAGCCCATATCTTACCTAGTGCTTCCGCGCCTAAACATTATCCGATTGCTTTTAATGTAATTCCGCAAATTGATGTTTTATTGGACAACGATTATACTAAAGAAGAAATGAAAATGGTCAATGAAACGCAGAAGATTTTGCATGATGATTCCATTCAAGTCGTTCCGACCACGGTTCGTATCCCCGTATATCGTTCCCATTCCGAGTCTGTTTTGGTAGAAACCGAAGCACCGGTAAGTGTTGCTGATTTTAAAGCTGCCTGTGAAAAATTCCCGGGCCTTGTGGTCAATGATAATCCACAAGAACAAGCGTATCCGATGCCGCTTTACACATCCGGTAAGGATGATTGTGAAATCGGCCGTATTCGCAAAGATTTATACAACGATAAAGGCATGAATTTCTGGATTGCCGGCGATCAAATCCGCAAAGGGGCTGCCTTGAATGCCTTGCAGATTGCCGAGTATTTGGTGGAACACCAATCATTTTAAAGAATAGTTTTAGAGGAGGTTATTATGAAAACCTTAGGTCGCGTATTAACAGCTATGATTACACCGTTTAACGCGGATGGTTCAGTAGATTTTGAAGGAGCGCTCACATTAGCCAAGCATTTACTAAACAATGGATCTGATGGTCTTATTGTATGTGGCACTACGGGAGAAAGTCCCACAATTGACAATGAGGACAAACTTAAGCTATTTGAATTAATCGCGCGCGAGTGTGGTCATTTAGGTTCCATCGTGGCCAATACAGGTTCCAATAATACCCAACGTACAATAGAATTGACCAAGGCGGCTTCTAAAACAGGCGTAAATGCCGTAATGGGCGTAGTACCTTATTACAATAAACCAAATCAACGCGGATTATTTGAACATTTCAAAGCCATGGCTGAAGCTACTGATTTACCGGTCATCGTATACAATGTTCCGGGCCGTACAGGCGGCAAAATTATGCCCGCTACTATAGCTAAATTGCGTGAAGCTTGCCCAAATATTGCTGCTGTTAAAGAAGCGAGCGGTGATATTAATGTAGCGGCTGAAATTTATTATTTATTGCCGGATGATTTCATGATTTACAGTGGTGATGATGGGTTAACTCTACCGATGCTCGCTGTAGGCGGATGCGGAGTTATTTCTGTAGCGGCTCATGTAGTGGGCAAAGAAATGAATGAAATGATTCAGGCTTATGAAGCAGGGGATGTGGCTAAAGCCAAACGAATCAATAAAGACTTATTCCCTATATTCAAAGCCATGTTTGTAACAACTAATCCGATTCCTGTAAAATACGCAGTACGTCAATTAGGTTTGCCGGCCGGTCCGTTCCACTTGCCGTTATGTGAACCGCCGGACGAAGAAGAAGCCGTAATTAATGCAGCTATTAAACCATACATTAAATAAGCCAGCACTGCATTACAACAACAATAATAAAGAAGAAAATTATAAAAATAAAAAACGAACACTTGTTTCTTAAGCCAAAATTCCGGCAGACAAACAAGTGTTCGTTTTATTTTATTTAATTGAAAATATAAATGACAGACTGACTATTAAATGTGATCGCGAATTAAACCGATAACTTTACCCTCGATAGTACAGGAATCTGTATAAATAGGTTCAAATTCACTATTTTCAGGCTGTAAACGAATTCGATTGGCTTCACGATAGAAGCGTTTAACCGTTGCTTCGTCATCAATACGGGCTACTACAATATCACCGTTATTAGCGGTTTGTTGATTACGAACGATTAGTAAGTCACCTTCATACATGCCGATATCACGCATCGACTCACCGCGTACACGAAGGAGGAAACATTCGGAATTACCAATTAAGGATAAAGGAAGCGGAATAGTAGCTTCCTGGTTTTGAATAGCCGTTACCGGTGTACCGGCTTGAACCGTACCGATTAAAGGAACATTACGTAAACGAGCCTGGAGCATTTCAAATGTTTCGGAAGAGGTAACCTGTTTATCAGCAGACACCTCTACTTTAGGCGCCATTTTAGGCTTAAGGCCAACAACTGTAATAGAGCGGTTCTTATTTACATCACGGGTAATATAGCCAAAACGTTCTAAAGTATTAAGATGACTCTGAACCGTAGAAGTAGAGCTCAATCCCATATACTCACAAATTTCACGAACACTGGGGCAGCGAAATTTAGTTTCTAAACACATGGTAATATAATCCAAAATTTTCTTTTGTTTTGAGTTAATATCGGTAGCAGGTCGTCTCACGGCTATAACCTCACAATCTAAAATACTTAAAATCTGTCATTAACTAAATAGTCATATATTATGAAATGTAATTTATAAAAATTGGCGTACATAAACTATCTCAATGTTATTATAGAACGTATTTACAAATATTGTCAAATAAAAGTTCGATTTTAACCTTGACCGAACATTTATTCGTGTGATATACTAAGCGTGTAAACAAACATATATACCATTAGTAATGTTCGTTTAAATACTATTTAGAAAGCATAGTTCAATGGGGTGATTGTTATGAAACGCGATTTTTTAATTGTTTTCAGTATGTTCTTAACCTTAACCGTAGGTTATTTTATGAATACGCCAAGCATTGAGTTAGATACGCATAATGTACGCACCGTAACCGTAAAAGCCGGTGATACTGTTTGGGGCATTGCTTCCCAATATGCCAATGATCATATAGATATCCGTGAAATGGTTCACGCTGTAAGCACGTTAAATAAATTAGATGAAACTGCCAGTTTAGAACCGGGTCGTACACTCAAAATACCTACTGTTAAAACACAGAACGATAAAGTATTCAGTGAATACGTAGCTCAGAATGAATAATCTGTTCGATTGTTAATTTCGAACAAATCATTCAAAGTTACTAATTATGTTGACAATTTAATATACATATAAAAAAGAGCTTCCCAGCGGCTGGGAGGCTCTTTTTGTTCGAGTTAACTTAATATCCTCCACACAAAATAGGATAAATTCATCCTATTTTTGTGTTATAATATAGCTATAAGATAAAAACCAACTATTTCAGAACGAGGTGAATTACAATGATTACGGATACAAATAATTTAATTTCTATTACAGAGGCCAATCAAAACTTCTCTAAAGTAACTAAACATGTTGATGAAAACGGACCTGTAATAATTTTAAAAAATAATAAACCAAAATATGCAATCATTCCAATTCAAATGTTACTTAAGGAATCATCAGCCGACTACAATGTTAATCCTCATCGTGATATACTCGAAGCTTCTAAAAAACTATTACAAAAAAATAAGGAAGCTTATAAGGTATTAGCTAATGAAGAAAATTAATTTAGATGAAATTTTATTAATCCATGAACAAATGATTGATACATTTGGAGGCACAAATGGGATTAGAGATAAAAGATTACTTGAATCTGCAATTCAAAGCCCATATCACACTTACAGTGGAATCGATATCTTTAATTCTATAGAAGAAAAGGCTGCTCGTTTAGGTTTTGGAATTATTTAAAATCATCCTTTTATAGATGGTAATAAACGAACTGGAATACACTGTATGCTATTGTTACTATTAATCAATGATATCAACTTAGATTATAGTCAAAAGGAGTTATGGGAAATAGCTTTAAAAATAGCAAATAATGGAACATATGATGATTTGTTAAAATGGATTAAAAATCATAAAATTATATAATTATAATTTTCTTCTACTATTAAATATCGTGCTAATCGGATTATCCACAAATTTATTGGCTTCATTGATATAACGACGTACCATATTAACACTGTGGTGACGTGTTTGCCTCATAATATTACGTTCTTCAACGCCAAAGGACGCTGCCGTTGTTGCAAAACCGTGGCGTAAACTATGAGCACCATACATAGACGGGTCTAATCCGATAAGCTCGACATATTTTTTTACAATCTCCGCAATACTTTTATCACTCAAAGCCGTCTTGCGAATGTCCATTTTCTTCGTAAAACCTCTGAAAATTGGACCGGTTTTAATACCAGTATACCGGAGCCATGCCTTAACGGCCCTTACAGCGCAAAATTCGGCGTTTTCGATATAAGGGATAGCTACAACAGCACCTTGACCTTCTTGGTCGGCCTTAGAGGAGCGCACAAAGATTTCGAGCCCTTGTGGTGAAAACGTTAAGTCTTCAACCATTAAAGCGCTGATTTCACTGCGACGAAAAGCACCCATAAAACCGATTAAGAGGATTGCTTTATCACGAAGCAGCTGAATTTCCGGTAAATTAAGCGATTCCATTTCCTTAAAGATATCTTCCAAATCTTCTAAAAGGATAGGGGTTTTACCTTGCTGATACGTTCCTTTAAGTCGACGAATACCACGCAAGGCGGAACTCACCAAAGAAGACTTACAAGGATTGTCGGCTAAACCGGCAGCATTAAAATTTTCAGAAATAGCACTGATACGTCTGGATATAGTATTAGCCTTAGCATGATCGGCTAAGTCGTTAATATAGTTAACGACAGTTTCCGGAGAAGCCGGAAAATAATCGACATGACGGGATTCACACCAATAGACGAAATCGTCCCAGTCGGATTCATAAGCATCAACAGTATTATCTGATTTAGAAGACAAAATGCTTAATTTAGCTTTATCAGAGAGTTTGCTGCTGGCCATGAGTATTTCATTGTCACGCAGATAAAAATGTTTGTTAGACGGCATATAGAAGACTCCTTTAAGTGCCTAAAACTGGCTAAAACACTGATTAGGGCTGAATTAGGCCTATTTTTATATAAAAAATTACTTCCGATAATATATCGTTATCGGAAGTAATTATATCATATCACTCTATTTAGTTCAATAGCCGTTAATCAGATGGTCTTTTACAAACTAACAATGCTTGTGTATGAGTTACATATACACCCATACACAAGCACCATTATTTACAAATGCTATTTACAGATAGTATTTGCGAGTAATTATTTTCTTGTGGAACAACGATCCAACAAGTATGCAATACTTACAAACGGAATGCCGCCGCTTTCGCCAAGACCGATTTCACAAGTAGAACTGGAACTTACGCCTAAAGTTACACCTAAGTTTTTAATTTCTGCAGCTAAATCTTTAGTGGATGATTTATTAAGTTCCGGTGTGAAGAAACCTTTTTGACCGGCAAAACCGCAACATGCGAAAGATTTAATATTAAATACTTTGTCGGTACATGCACGCGCTAAGTTTTCAATATAATCGCCTTTATTCAAGGTCTTAATCTTACACTGTTTATGAACGATAACAGATTCATTACATTTTGTTACATTCAAGTTTGGTAAAATTGTGTACAAGAATTCGGAAATATCAAGAATCTTCAAACCTTTAATATGTTTGAATGCATGATTGAAGCAAGCGGAATGGTCGATAACAATCGGATAAACCCCACCTTCACTGGCTTTAGTAAGCGCTTCAGTCAAATCAGCCAAAGCTTGTTTATCGATTTCTTCATAATTTTCAAAACTTAAGCCACAGCATAAGTTTTCAATATGCGGCGGATAAATTACATTGTACCCTGCCTTATCGCACAAGCTTTCAAATACTTGTTGTAAGCTGCGAGTATCATCATAACCTTGGTTTTGACGGAATGCACGATTAGCACAAGTACTGAAGTATACTACATTTTTCTGATAAGCCGGATTGCGTTTATTTGTCAATTTGTACGTATTAGCTTTCGGCATTGTTTCCGGTACATATGGTGTTAAACCGGTAATCTGATGTGCATCTTCGGAAATTTTTGCCAATAAAGACTTAGTAGCTACTTTACCGGCTACACCACCCAAAGTAGCCCCTACTTTAGCGGCTTTTAAGGTATTGCTAAAGTTGTTATAAATAGCATGGGCAATGCCACGGCCCTTCGGATTGATTTTACGCATGGAAATAGCAATTTGCGCTGTATCGATGCCTAAAGGACAAAGCATGGAACACATGGAACAAGCAGCACAGGTATCAACACCATAGTAATCATAGCCTTTTTTAAGTTCTTCAGCCATAGCTGTATTACCTTCTTTAAGTAAGCGCTGTTCTTCACGAAGTAAGGAAATACGTTGACGAGGTGTTAAGGTTAAGTTACGGCTTGGACAATTACGTTCACAGAAACCGCATTCCATACACATGTTATATAATGGATCGATATCGCTCATAGCTTTTAAATTCTTTTTGTAGACATCAGGATTATCAGTAATCATAACATCCGGATTTAATAAGCGTTGAGGGTCAAAAATTTCTTTAATACGACGGTTAACGGCATAGGCTTTTTTACCCCATTCCAATTCAACAAATGGAGCAACCATGCGGCCTGTACCATGTTCGGCTTTGATGGAACCTTCTACACCGGCTACGCGTTCCGCCATTTCTTTTACAAGGCCGGCAAAATTATCCATTTCACGCTGTTCATTGAAGTTTGGTGTAATGATAAAGTGAACATTACCGCTCAAGGCATGACCGAAGATAATGCCGCTGTCTTCGAAATCATACTTTTTGAACAATTCCGTAATCATTTCGATACCATCGGTGAAGTCTTCAATTTTGAAGCAAACGTCTTCGGTGATAACCGTAGTGCCCGGACGGCGAAGACCGGCAGCAATCGGTAATAAACCTTTACGAATTACCCACCATGCATCATATTCCTTAGCATCTTTGGAATATAAGCTTGGAATAACTGTCGGAATGTCTTTCAACTGATCTTTAATGTATTCTAAGTTAGCATCCAAAGTAGCTTCATCATTGCTTTCCGATTGGAATAAAATACAGCTGGTCCCTTCCGGTACATTATGTACGAAGGATGGAACTTCCGGTAACTGCTGTACGCTCTTAAGACTTAAGTAGTCCATCATTTCAGCGGCTACTACTTTATCGCGCGACATATTGGCTAAGGCTACTACGGCACGAGATGCATCGTTGAGTTTAGCAAAGAACAAGAGGCCGCAACCTTTGTATTTAGCGTCATCTACACAATTATAAACAACTTCGCTTACAAAACCGAGGGTCCCTTCACTGCCGATGAAAATATGGTTTAAAATATCTACAATGTCTTCAAAATCAACTAGGGAGTTAATACCATAACCGGTTGTATTCTTAATTTTGTATTTACGACGAATTAAGTCTACTAATTCACTGTCAGCCATGATTTCACTGCGCAAATTAAGTACATCATCAATCAATTTGCTGTGCGTTGCCATGAACTCTTTAACACTTTGCGGATTACCGGTATCTAGAATTGTGCCGTCTGCCAATACAGCACGCATAGAGCGAACCGTTTTATAAGAGTTTTCAACTGTGCCGCAACACATACCGCTGGAGTTATTATTAAAAATACCACCTACCAATGCTGTTGTAATGGTAGCGGGATCCGGACCGATTTTCTTGCCGTACGGTTTTAACGCTTCGTTCGCATCAGCCCCGATTACACCGCAAGCCAAACGAATGGCATTGCCGTTTTCAAGAACTTGTACAAATTTAAAACCATCATTGGCAACAATTAATACATCTTCAGAAGATGCCTGACCGGATAAGGAACTGCCTGCAGCACGGAATGTAACCGGCGTACCGCAACGATTGGCCAATAATACTAATTGCACTACTTCTGCTTCCGTATTAGCTTTTACAACTACTTTCGGCAAATAGCTGTAGCAAGATGCGTCAATACCATAGGCATAACGCAATAGAAAATCAGTGAATACCCTGTCCGGTGAAATTTTCTTTGCTTCTAATACAAAAGTGTCATAATCTCTCTTCAACTGTAAGCTCATATTAGGACCTCCCACATCGTATTGTGCCACTCAGCACTACTGTACGACTTCATATAGATTTAGGATAGCATACCGAACTTATCATGTAAATCAACCATATAGGTATAACCAATACTCATATGTGAATAGACCTTGTAAAAACCTACAAATTACAGAAAAGTCAAAATTCGCAATGTAACTCAGATTCCACGAAATGAATAATTTTTTTATTTTACAGGTTAATAATTCATAAAACTCATTTTAAAGTTAATTAATAGTAATTCTCATAATATGACGTGTTTTATCCCTCTTTTTATTATTTTGTACACAATGTACTTGATTTATCGTTTACCATTTTACAATTAGCCCTGTTTCAAGGTATAATAAAACGATATAAGAATACATAAAAGTCATAAAATAATTGTACTTACGCTCATACTAAATAGGATATTACGATCCCGGGCGTTAAGTTCCACATCTGTATAACAAGAGATTAAATAATAAAAGAAAAGGAAATTAAATTTATCTAATATACGACGATACTCAATAAGGAAGGTGTAAGTATGTCTAACGCAATAGGAACTCATTTATTAATAGATTTATATACTTGTTTGGAAGACGTAGTCAATTCCCCGCTAATCATTCAGGAAAGCGTGACCAATGCTTTGGAAGCAGCACAACAGCCGATTGATGAAATCAGCTGCCAAGTTCTTGATGACGAAGTGGTGTTATTTGCTGTGTCCCCACACTGCCACATTGCCGTTCATGCCTATCCGGACATGGGCTATGTAGCCGTAGATATTTATACCTTTGATTTGCCGCTCCAAGCAACCTTAATCATGCGTGTTTTAAAACAATCTTTTGGTGCCGAACGCGTTAAAGCGACCAGCATCAACCGTGGTGACTTCGGCTCTATTCGCGATATGAAGCCGCGTAAGAAAACATCTTTATCTGCTATGGCTCGCGTTACCCGCACTCGTATGAGCCTAAAACAAACCGGTTCTAAGTTAAAAAACACCGGAAAAAAGGTATTTAACGTTATCGCCAAAAAACGCGATCCCCAACCTCGCGATTAACAGCTAACCGGCTTACTAAGATAAAACCTAATAAGCTATGAAAGCCGATAAAATTAAGATATCAGCAACAAAAAAGCTATTCTCTCTATTATAAATATCACAATAATAGGAGAATAGCTTTTATTCGTTATGTAATTATATATTACAGTAAGGTATCTACCGCAATATTTAAAATAACATCAGACGGTGTATCACATAGATAATCGGCGCCGGAGTTTTCCAACTCTTCACGCGAACCATAGCCGTAAGTCACCGCTACGGCACGACAGCCTAATTTTTTTGCAGCTTCCATATCATACTTACGGTCGCCTACCATATACCAACCGGTAATGTCTTTTTTGGTACGATTGGAAGAAATTTCTTGCATGGCAGCTAACGCTTCTTTCAAAACATCGTCTTTATGAGTGATACCACGGGCTGCATCAGCTCCTTTGATAATTTCAAAGTATTTGGTAAGGCCGAAGTGTTCGATTACTTCATTGGCCAAATGCTGTGGTTTAGCCGTTGCTACCGCTACATAGGTATTCGTTTGACGCAGCGTAACCAACATGCGTTCTACATCTTCGTATACACGATTTTCAAACTTTCCGATAGTTTCATAACGTTCTTTAAAATAACCGTACGTTTCCGCTGCTTCCGCATCGTTCATGCCGCAATGCTCACGCAAAGAATCAACGATAGGCGGTCCGATAAAGAGTGTTAAGATATCATCACCGGGTACCGGTACCCCTTTCTTTTCCAATGCATAGACAACGGATTTTTTAATGCCTTCCGCAGAGTCTGTAAGCGTGCCATCTAAATCGAATAAAACGCAAATCATAGGTTCTTCCTTTCTTTATTAACTCGTTCATTCTTATTAACATAGAATTTGCAATCTATGATACAATAAGGTTACAGATAGATTTAACTAATGAGTTTTGAATCAGATTTTATGTATAAGTATATGTACAGAAAGCTATACTGAGTAGTATAGGAGGTAAAGCTATGGATTTTGAAGAACAAAAAGTTCCCGACAGTATTTTGGACAAGTATACCAAAGTTTGTACCTGTCGCAGCATTTCCCGCAAAACGATAAAAGAAGCTATTAACGACGGTTGTGATACCATCCCTAAAATCAGAGAACGCACGGGTGCCGGTACCGGTTCCTGCGGTGGTAAAAACTGTGGTGTTCGTATCGTTAAGCTGTTGCAGGATATGGGCAAATTACCAAAACCGGGTGCAAAAAAAGATGAGTAATTCATTATGAAAAACCCTGACGCATAATTTAATATGAGTCCTTTCCGGGGACTGTTAAAAAGGAGTTAACGCATAGCAACAAGGTTGTTATAGGTTAACTCCTTTTCTGTATCTCAGCAATCACACATTGCTTAATTTGCTTCTTTTTTTAATGCTTCTTTAAGCGTATGCCATGCCAATACGGCACATTTAACACGAGCCGGCATATTGGAAATATTTTGAAGTGCCATGGCATCTTCCAACTCTTCCAATTCAGCTTCATCCGTTACTTCCTTTTTAATCATGCCAAGAAAAAGATCGACTAAGCGAAATGCTTCTTCAACGCTCTTCCC